>DATAJN010000519.1:0-10311 GCA_036262105.1 Ilumatobacteraceae bacterium | reverse complement strand
GTAGCGGCTGACGCCGCCCGTCAGCGCTGATTCGCGTCGCTCGTACGCGGTGAGCGAAGCGAAACCGCGTCGACCGACAAGCGTCCGCCGACCATGTCTTCGGCTATACCGGTGAGGCCAGTGTTGTGGTTCCTCGCGTAGCTTCGCAGCCGGTTGAACGCCTCATCCATGTCGACGCCGGTTCGCTCGGCGATCATCCCTTTGGCCTGCTCGATCACGATGCGACTGATGAGCGCATGCTGGAGGTGCCCCTCGCGCAGCGCCGCTTGCCGGCTGGCCTGATCCTGGAGGATGGCGATGGTGGCCACGTCGGCAAGCGCCTGGGCCAGAGCGACCTCGGCGTCGGGCAACCCGACCGGCTCGGTCATGAACAGGTTCAGACAGCCGAGGATCATCTCCCTGAGACGAAGTGGAACCGCACACACCGAGGTGTAGCCACTGCGCACGCTCTCGGCGGCGAACTGCGGCCACGGGTTGTCGCGATCCAGGTGGTCGTGGAGGACGACTGCGCCCGTTCCGAAGCAGTCCAGGCATGGCCCTTCGGCGTTCTGGATCTGGAACAGTTCGAGGAGTTGGACCTCTTCGGTCGACGCCCCGATGACGCGGAGTTGCCCACGCTCATCCGCGAGCAGGATGCCCGCGGCGGCGGCCCCAAGGAGCTCGACGCTGCGGCTCGTCAACATCGTGAGCACTTCGATGACGTCGAAGTTGTCGACCAGTGTGTCGACGATTTCGACAAAGGTTGCTGAGGTCAGCGCTTGACGTTCGGCTGACCGCTGTTCGGCGTCGGATAGCACCCCTACGCACCTCCTCCCACTTCGTCGCCATCTTCGGCGAATCGAAGCTTCCGCGTTACTATATCCCCCGCCACAAGGCCAATGGGGCGGCCGACCGCGAACGCGCGAGCGCGGATCCGCAGGAGGGCCTCGGCAACCGGAACGCCCAGCTGCACTGCGACCATCCCCGACGCCTGGTGGACCTGTGCCCGGTAGTCGACAGAGGCCTCGAGACCGGCGGCGAGCTCTCCGGCAGGCGCTGCATCCTGCATGCTCAGCACGGTCTCGGTGAGGATCCGTGAGATGGCGAGGCTGTCGTCGTGCTGGTCGGCGCTGAGGTCTCCCTCTCCGTCCTGGTACAGGGTGAGCACCCCTACCTTCGCTCCCTTGGTCATCAGGGGGTAGGCGAAGACCGAACTGATCCCGCTCTCCCGGGCCACGTCGACGAACGCCGGCCAACGGGCGATGATCGACGGGTCGAACGTGGGGGCATGCACCGGAGCGCCAGTGCGAAAGGCATCGCGGCACGGGCCTACACCCATCGTGAACTGCAGGTCCTCCAGCGCCGCCACGCGTTGATTCGACACACAAACTGGGCCGGCCTGTCCGCCGCCCATCACCGTGATCCCGGCCCCGGACACCGACAGCACGTCGGCAAGCACCGAGCAGAGGCGCGGCGATGGTGACCTGGCGATCTCGGACGCGAACGCCACGGCAAAACGGGTTGTCTGCTCGACGCTCATGCGCCACCGCCGAGCATCGTGAGAACAATTGCCATCTTGAACATGCTTGCCACCTTGTTGGGGCAGAGCGGGTGGCAAGGGTCTCGGCCGGATCAGGCGCTGCGGATAGCACCCTACACCAGGCACGAGCGCGATGGAACCGTGCGGAGAAACATCCCCTTCACGACGGTAGCCTGAACTGGCCACATCGATGACGTGGCGTGCCCGCTCCAATCCTCGGCAGGCGGTTTCGACCGAGCGTTGATAGGAGCGGTTCATGCAGACCATCGAGGCACCGCGACTGTCGTTCGCTTCCGACCAAGAGTTGCTGACCGAGGCAATGCGCCCGTCGGCCAGGGAGCTGGCAGTGGCACGCCGGTACATCCACCTCAAAGCCATCGTGATCGCCGTCCTTGCCCTCGGCAGCTATTGGTCGCTGGTCGTAGCGCAATCGTCAGTGGTGGAGAAGCTGTTGTCGACGGTCGTGTTGGTGGTAGCCCTCACAGCCGCGGCAACGTGCGTCTTCCACGATGCCAACCATTCGTCGTTCAGCACTTCGCGCATCGTGAATCGGCTGGCCGGATACACCGGCGACCTTCTGGGCGCCAGCTCGTGGATCTGGCGGTTCAAGCACAACAACCTGCACCACGGCAGCCCCAACGTTGTCGGCGTCGACGCCGACATCGATCAGGCTCCCTTCGCCCGCCTCGCACCCGATCAGCCGTGGCGACCGTGGCACCGCTATCAGCACCTGTACATGTGGGTGTTGTACGGCTTCCTGACGCTGCAGTGGTTCTTGATCTCCGACTTCCTCGACTTGAAGAATCACGGCATCGGTCATCAGCGATTCCCACGGGAGCCGCGGCGGCGCGATGTCGCCATGCTCGCCGCCGGCAAGCTGGTGCACTTCAGCTGGGCCTTGGCCGTGCCGTTCCTGTACCACCGTTGGTGGGTCGTGCTCACCTTCTACTTGGCGATCTCATGGACGGTCGGCCTGCTCTTGGCCACGATGTTCCAGCTGGCCCATTGTGCAGAACCCGCGGAGTTCTTCCCGGCCGGCGCCCCGCGGCGCGGCGCCGATTTCATCACACACCAGCTACGTACCACGGTCGATGTGCATTGCCGAACCAGAGTCGGCCGGCGCGCCCTGCACTGGCTGATGGGCGGGCTCGACTTCCAGCTCGAGCATCACCTCGCGCCGCGACTCCCCCACACCATCTATCCGCTCGTGGCCGAACGTCTCAGCCTTGCGTGCGCTGAACGACACCTCACCGTGCAGAGCCACGCCACCCCGTGGCAAGCGGTCAAGGCACACGGCCGGTGGCTCAAGCAGATGGGCACCCGCCCCTGAAGACAAACGTGCCCGGCCCGTGACGGATCGGGCCAGGCACGTTCGGGTCGCTGATGGGGGGTTTCAGCGCATTCGCTGGGGGTTGCAGCGATGGTTGTTCGAACTGTTGACGGTGGAAATCTTGCCGGTCATGGCGACGGCCTCGAAACAAATCGGGGGCCGTCGCCCTGACCACTGCCTGGTCGCCGTTGGGGACGGTTGTGCGACGAGACAGGACTTTCGGACACCTGGGAACCGGCGTCTTCTGAGCACTTGGTTTGCTCGCCGGTCACTGCGCCTCCTCAGATCCTCATGCTCATGTGCCGGGTCTAATACCGCATCTGCAGGTGGGTTAAACCTCACAGTGCAAAAAGTTTCGAATCGGTAGCGACAAGGATCGACGCCGACCGGATGGCGGCCCTAGCGTGTGCATCCGACGCGACGACGGGACGATTCGTCGACTACAGGGAGGCCTCTGCGTGACTGAGATGGACGACAACCATTCGCTCCGCGTGAAACGAGATCCGGATGGCGTCATCGTCGTTCACGGCGACATCGATGTGGCGGGCGGCCCGATCCTCGAGGCAGCCTTGTTGAAGACAGACGGTACGGGCCCGGTCGTCATCGACCTCGACGACGTGTTCTTCATCGACTCCTCCGGCCTTCGCTGCCTGCTGGGCGCCGGTCGCCGGGCACGCGAGCGGGGCACCAACGTCGTCCTGCGCGGCGTCGGTTCGGAGGTTCTCCGACTTCTCGAGATCACCGGTACCACCGACCAGTTCTCCATCGAACATCGCAATGGGTGAGCCGGCAGCGATTGGACCGGTCGCGATCGCGCTGCCACCCGATCCCGCCCTGTCGCGAGTGCTGCGGCTGGCGGCCAGCGGTATCGCCGCGATGGGCGGCTTCACCATCGACGAGATCGAAGACATCAAGATTGCGGTCAGCGAAGTGTTGCTGGCGCTGATCGAGCATGGCGGAGGAGCACCCATCGGGGTTCAGTTCTTCGTCGAAGACCGTTCGTTCACGGTTCGCGGCCACACGGAGGTCGAGGAGTTCGACCTCGATCACCCCGACTTGGTCCTGTGCCGAACAGTGCTGGCCGGCGTCTGCAGCCGACACGGCATCGAGCACGTCGACGGCAATGTCCAGATATGGGCGGCAATAACTCACGCGTCGATCACGTGAACCCGGCGCGCAACCAAACAAACGGCGACGAAGAATGGCTGCTGGAAGCCCTGCAGCACTATGCGACCTATCGCGAGAAGGACCTGCGCGACGCCATCGCCGAGCGCACCTCATGGCTGGCCACCCGTGGGGCCCGGCGCTTCGCCGACTGTGGCGAGCCGTTCGACGATCTCGTGCAGGTCGCCCGAATCGGGCTGCTCAACGCGATCGACAGGTTCGATCCGTTCCAGGGCGTCCCATTTGGTGCGTACGCGACACCCACCATCATGGGCGAGTTGCGTCGCTACTTCCGTGACCACACCTGGGGCGTGCACGTGTCGCGTCGCGCCAAGGATCTGCGGCCGGCCGTGAACGCCGCCAGTGAGGTGCTGTCGAAGGAACTGCAACGATCACCGCGTGTATCCGAGATAGCCGATCGGATGAAGATCCCCGAGGAAGCGGTGATCGAAGCGTTGGAAGCGAACAGCGCCTATCGCTCGCACACCCTGGATCTTTCGGGTCGCACGTCGCCCAGCGTCGAATCCGACACCGACGCGGTCCTCAATCGCGAGGTGATCGCCCGACTGCTCGACAGATTGCCGGCACGACAGCGCCAGATCCTGTACCTGCGGTTCTTCGAAGAGCTCAGCCAGGCGCAGATCGCCGAGCAGATCGGCACCAGCCAGGTTCACGTCGGTCGCCTGATCACCTCCAGTCTCGCCGAGCTTCGCAACCATCTTCGCCATGAACCACTAGCACCGGAGTGACCCGGGCTGGCGTTTGACCGCGCCGCGCAGTGGGTACGCCAACGGCCAACCTCCGGAAAGAGGCACCTCATGATTCCCCGAGTAGTCAGCCGTCGAGTTCGTCCCCTTTGGATCACCGCGCTGGCAGCCGCGGCCTGGGTCAATCGCAAGGATCTGCGCCGCTGGGCCGAGTTCTTCCGCCGCGCCGTCAGTCAACGCCAGACCCGACCGGTCTCGGAACTGATCACCGAGGCCAGGGTACGTGCCGCAGTGACCGCCGACCCGGTGTTGCGACACGACCCCGCCCTCGAAGACATCGCCGTGCGCGATGGAGTCGTCACGCTGTTGACACGTACTTCGGCATGGCCCGATTCCGGCGACCATCTGAAGCGGCTCAAGCGAGTCAAGGGCATCGCCGACGTGACGGCTGTGCCGCAAGCTCAGGGCACCGGGCTCAACTGACCGCGAGGCTCTTTTCCATCAGGCGAGCGCCTGCGCTCGAGTCGCTGCCCTCGGGGTTTTCCCGATGGCGGCGGCGACCGACCACCATCATCACCATCACTCCGATGCCAACGAGCGCGACGATCATCCACATCCGGTTGTTGTTCCGCCGCCTGGCGCGTAGAGGTGGCAGATCCTCGATCCGATCGCGGGCTTCGTCGACCAGATCACGTGCTCCCTCGACCAGATCCGACAAGACATGGCCAGTGGACTCGGCAGCGCTTTTCAGGGCGTTCGACATCTCGACTCACTTTCGTTATCGCCACGGCGGCGCAGATCGCACCGCACATTGGCCAGTGCCGAAATCTGTACCCAGTTTGTCGCCACTTCACACCCAGCCGAGCGGCACCACCCGATCTGGCTGTCGGTAAGGTCATCGACGATCACTTGCAACGATCCGTCTGAAAGGAGGCAGCACCTTGGCCACGACATCTGCACACGTTTCCACCGCGCACCGCTGGGGCGAGCAGACCCAGCGAGCCATCGACAACTTCCCGGTGTCGGGCGAACAGATACCCCAATCGATGATCCAAGCGCTGGCCATGATCAAGTCCGAATCCGCCGCTGTCAACGGTGAGCTCGGCACCGTGCCGATGCCCATCGCGGAGGCGATCGGCCGCGCCGCCGACGAAGTCGTCAGCGGGGCGATGTCTGATCAGTTCCCCGTCGACGTCTTCCAGACCGGTTCAGGGACGAGCACCAACATGAACCTGAACGAAGTGATTGCCCACCGCGCCTCCGAGCTGCTCGGCGAAGCTGTACATCCGAACGATCACGTCAATGCATCCCAGTCGTCGAACGACACGTTTCCGTCAGCGGCGCGAATCGCGGCCGCACTGCAGCTCACCAACGTGTTGCTGCCGGCACTCGACTCGCTGAGGGTCTCACTGCTCGACTTGTCGATCCGTCACGCCGACACCGTCAAGATGGCCAGAACCCACTTGATGGATGCCGTGCCGATGACGTTCGGACAAGAGGTCGGGGGGTGGGCACGAAGCATCGAACTGTCGTCCGAGCGCATCAAGTCCACGTTGCCTCGTCTTGCCGAGCTGCCGCTCGGAGGAACCGCTGTCGGCACGGGCCTGAACGCGCCGACTGGATTCGCGTCAGCCGTCGCGGCACGCCTCACCTCGCGAACCGGGTTCAGCTTCGTCGAGGCGCAGGACCACTTCGAGGCACAATCGAGTCAGGACGTCATCGTCGAAGTCGGCGCCACGATGAAGGTCGTGGCCCTCGCGCTGCACAAGATTGCCGGCGACCTCCGCCTTCTCGGGTCCGGGCCGAACGGTGGCCTCGGGGAGATCACGCTTCCGGCGCTCCAGGCGGGTAGTTCGATCATGCCGGGAAAGGTCAACCCGGTCATTCCGGAGATGGTTCAGCAGGTCGTGGCCCAAGTTGTCGGGAACGACGCGACGATCACGTTTGCAGCGACGATGTCGACGCTACAGATCAACACGGCGATGCCGGTTGCGGCTCGCTGCCTGCTGTCGTCGATCCGCCTGCTCGCCAACGCAACGACTCTGCTCGACATTCGTTGCATCCGTGGAATAGAGGTCGACGAGGAGCGGATGCGCCGCAACGCCGAACGTTCCCCCGCGATCGTCACTGCCCTGGCGCCGCGGATCGGCTACGACGCGGCAGCCGAACTGGTCCACCAAGCCGACGAGCGAGGCGTGTCGCTGGCGGTGCTCATCGATGAACGCGACGGCGCGGACGGCTCCGCGGCGGTCAGCGCACTGCTGGGAATGGCCAGGCCGAACGACTGACCAAATTGCGAGGACGCGACCCAGGTTTAACTCGGCCACTGCCCGGGGTATCACGTCGCAGTGAGATGGGGCTTTGACCGCTACTTCATGACGGCTGCCGAGCCCTGCGATTGACATGGACAGCACAGTCGACCGTCAACGCCGAACCTTCGCCGCTGCTCCAGCAAGTGCACGGGCAGCTCGTCAATTCGTCGCCGAGGTCATGCACGCTCACGGCGCAACGACCGGTGTCATCGACGACTACGCCCTGGCGGTGAGCGAGCTGGTCACCAACGCCATCGAGCACACCGCAAGCTCCGACCTCGAGATCATCTTCAACTTCGCCGAGCCGCAGTGGTGGGAGGTCGAAGTCGTCTGCGGCGCGCCCGTCGCTCCCAAGCAGCTGCTGGCACCAGAGACGTGGACCATCGCCGGTGCACACGAGGTTTCCGGGCGTGGCTTGGGCATCGTGCGTCAGCTGATGGACGACGTCGTCACCGACGTTGCCGCCGATCGGGTCAGCGTCCGTTGCCGTCGACGACAGGAAGCATCCAACTAGCCAACGCGGCGATGTCGTGCTGAGCCCGACGACTGCGCAGGGCTCGCCCGAACAACTTCTTCGCCTCGGCTGCCCAGAGGACGACGCTGGCCAGGCCGGTGCAGATCATCCAGTTGCCGAACGACAGCGGCCCGGTGTCGAAGGCGTCGTTGAGGAAGCCGAGCTGAACGACGGCGATCTGCAGCAGGGTCGACACGCCGATGGCCGCCCAGAGCATGCGGTTCGTGAACAACCGATGGAACGCGCTGACGCGATCAGAGCGAGCGTTGAACGCGTTGAACAGCTGGGCGAAGACCAGCGTGGTGAGCGCCATCGTCCGGCCCTCGACGATGTCGCCGGAACCGCCCACCAACCCACCGGCAAGACCGATGTCGAGGGCCGCCAAGGTGACAACAGCCGTCGCCAGACCCACCCACACGATGCCGGTCCACATCTCTCGATCGATCACGCGGTGCTCGGGTCGGCGCGGCAGTCGCCGCATGATGTCGTCAGGCGGCGGATCGACACCTATCGCCAACGCCGGTGCACTGTCCGTCAAGAGGTTGACCCACAGGATCTGCGTCGCGAGCAGCGGAACGGCGATCACCTCACCCGTGGCCTTGAGACCCAGCGCGCCGGCGAAGACGACACCGAACAACATCGTGAAGACCTCGCCGATGTTCGATGACAGCAGGAACCGAAGGAACCGGCGAATGTTGGCGAAGATCGCCCTCCCCTCGCCGACGGCGACGATGATCGTGGCGAAGTTGTCGTCGGCCAGGATCATGTCAGCAGCTTCCTTGGTGACGTCAGTGCCGTTGATGCCCATGGCCACCCCGATGTCGGCTGCTTTCAGCGCAGGGGCATCGTTGACGCCATCGCCAGTCATGGCCACAACGTTCTGATCCGCTTGCAGCGCGGCGACGATTCGGAGTTTGTGCTCCGGCGAGACGCGGGCGAAGACCGAAACCGTCTTGACCTGCTCCCGCAACTCGTCATCGCCTAGAGCCTCGATGTCGGTTCCACTCAGCACCAACGCGCCGGGTTCGGAGATGCCGAGATCGCCGGCGATGCGCGCCGCTGTCCGCGGGTGATCGCCGGTGATCATCAAGACCCGGATCCCCGCAGCCCGGGCCTCTGCAACGGCAACGATCGCCTCCGGTCGGGGCTGATCGATGATGCCGACCATTCCGAGGAAGATCAGCTCCTGCTCCGTCGACTCGTTCTCGGGTGGTCGCTCGTCACTCGGTAATTGCCGGTATGCCACCGCGAGGGTCCGCAAGGCGCGATCGGCCAAGCGCTCCACGGTTGCCAACACCTCGCTGCGGCGGTCGGCGGTGAGTTGACGAACCTCACCGGCAACGCGTTCGCGTGTGCAACGCATCAACAGCACGTCGGGCGCTCCCTTCGTGACGACCGCGATACGACCCGCTTGGTCGGCATCTGCCGCCAGCGTGGTCATCATCTTTCGTTCGGAGGTGAAAGGGATCTCACCGACGCGTTCGAAGCGAGCCTCCCTCTGCCCCGTGAGCCCGATCTTGGCCTCGGCGACCAGGAAGGCGGCCTCCGTCGGATCGCCCTGGATCTCCCACCCATCCTCGGTTTCTCGCAACACCGCGTGATTGACCAGGCTTCCGCCGACGAGCACGGCACGAACCTCCTCCAGCACCACCGGATCGGTCATCGGTTTGCCGTCGATCTGCAGCTCGCCGACCGGTCGATAACCCGTGCCGGTGAGGGTCACCTCGGCCGATGCGGTGACGATTCTCTCGATGGTCATCTCGTTCTTGGTCAAGGTCCCCGTCTTGTCGGAGCACACCACCGACGCCGCACCCAACGTCTCCACCGACGACAGCTTCTTGACGATGGCATTCCGCCGCGCCATGCGTTGCACGCCCAGCGCTAGGACGACCGAGAGGATCGCCGGCAGGCCCTCCGGAACAGCTGCAACTGCCAAGGAAACGCCGATCAGCAACACGTCGATGAGATCGTCGAGGTGCCTGACTTTGTCCGTCAGCAGGATTGCACCCATCACGACCGCGGCGATGATCACGATCGCCACGCCGAGCATGCGCCCGATCAGGTCCACCTCGCGTTGCAGAGGCGTGCGGCGAGTCTCGGTACGACCGAGGAGCAGGGCGATGGTGCCCATCTCGGTGTTCATGCCGGTGGCGGTCACCACCGCCGTACCCCGCCCGCGGGTCACCGCCGTACCGTTGAACACCATGTTGACTCGATCCGCGACGCCAGTCGGGCTGGTCAGCGCCGTCGCTCCCTTCAGGACCGGTTCGCTCTCGCCGGTCAACGACGCTTCGGCGACCGTGAGCGACCCCGCCTCCACGAGACGAGCGTCGGCTGCAACCGCATCTCCCTCGGCAAGCACGAGCACATCACCGGGCACGACGTCGGCGGAGGGAATGCGTTGTTCACGCCCGTCTCGTCGAACGGATGCGGTAACGGCCGACATGCGTTGCAGAGCTGCCACTGCATGCTCAGCTCGCGCCTCTTGCACGTAACCGAGAACAGCGTTGAGGATCACGATGGCCAGGATCACGATCACGTCGTAGGGAACACCTACGCGATCCTCGAGCAGCCAGGCGACGGCACGGCTGGAGGTCTACGGGCGGAACCGTCTCGATGAAGCGGCATCGGTGCCGGCGTGGCGGAGGCTCGTCGCCCAGTTCCTCGATCCACTGATCTACCTGTTGTTGTTCGCGGTCGTGGTGGCGTTCGTCGCCTGGCTGCTCGAGGATCGCGTAGGTGTTCCCTACGACGTGATCGTGATC
>DATAJN010000518.1:0-5231 GCA_036262105.1 Ilumatobacteraceae bacterium | reverse complement strand
GTTTGGCGCCGATCAGGGCAGCCACTGCAGCGCCGCACGTCAGCGACAAGTAGGTGAGCTGCCCGATCGCACCGTCGGGACGCAGCACGTGGGTGGCGCAGATGCACGCGACCACCCCGACCCCGACCACGGTTCGGGGGGCCACCCGTATCGATCGGTTCGCCCGAGACGGGCTACCGCTCAGAGCGGTCGATTGGACGCGTAGAGCAATGGCCACGTGTTGAGGGTACCCCGTCGCCGCCCGATCAACCCGGGCCACCGGGCCTTCTATGCAGGACCGAAGGGGTTGAATCGATCGGTCAGGAGACCTATTGGTCGGTGTTCGCACCGAAGCCCTGGCGTACGATCCGCAACAACTGCCCACCCCCTTGGGCGCGACGTTGGCACCACGGCTTCAGGTTCTCCGCCCATTGAGCCTCATTGGGCGCGAAAATGTCGGCCCGATGTCTAGATCTGGGAGGCCTCGTGTTGCGCTCTGCGCAAGGCCTCGATATCGAATCCGGGCTGCTGTGCGGCGGAGATCACCACTCGCTCGCGCCGACCGATCAAGGCTGCCGCCTGTTTGACCTCGCCGCACACATCGTGGGGTATCACCACGGCGCCATGTTGGTCGAGGTGAATCACGTCACCGTCGGAGACCCGCATCCCGGCAACGGTCACGGGCCGGGAAAAGTCGACCACGTGAACGAAGGCGTGCGACGGGCCAACCCGATCGGCCAACATCTGAAACCCGGCGGCGATGTCGGGCAGATCGCGCACGCTGCCATTGGTGATCACGGCTTCGCATCCAAGGCCCTTGTGGATGTTGCTGTTGACCTCACCCCAGAACGAGCCGTACCCGCGCTCCTCGTCGTGGTCCTGGATCACGACGACGCTCGGCTTCGGACCCGAGTCGATGTACGCGTAGTACGCATCGCGCAGCGAAACCTGGTCGGCGTGTGCGTCGCTGGGATGAGCGGCGCGGATCGTTGCAGTCCGAGCAATTCCCACCATGGGCCCGAGCTGCGGACGGGTGCACAACAGCGGCCGGGTCGTGAATCCATACCCGCGCCGCTCCGGGACCAGGAGCTCCAAAGCGTTGCAAACAGTTGGCGTGTCCACTGACTTCAACTCGGCGATCAGGTCACGGGTCAACTCGAACATTCCCGGCATCCTAGGACCGCCGTCGACATCGCTTTCCGACCGCGGAGGTTCGTCCCCTCGACACTCGGGACACGCACAGGCTGAGGATCTGGGCGCCACCGATTTCGCCGACCTGGACCTGTGAATCGCGCCTGGCACCCAGATCGCCGGAGAGTCGCGGCGTGGCGGGACGCTGCAGCTTCTGGCGGCTACTGCCAGCCCTGAACATCGACGACGATGTCCGTCGTCCAGT
Organism: Ilumatobacteraceae bacterium; assembly: GCA_036262105.1. Classification (GTDB taxonomy): domain Bacteria; phylum Actinomycetota; class Acidimicrobiia; order Acidimicrobiales; family Ilumatobacteraceae; genus JAENVT01. The sequence continues at coordinate 3,856 of DATAJN010000518.1, read as the reverse complement.
TCGCGGCGATGCACACTGCTCCCCCGGCACCGATCGGAACGAGTGCCTGGGTGGCAACGATCCGGTCGGGCGAGGTGTTGTTGTTCGACACCTCCGGCGCCGGTTGACCGCAGGGGAAGACCTTGACCCACGCGGGTCCGGTGGCGTTCACGGCGGTGACGTTGAGGCTCACCGTGGTGGCTGTCGCCGGGACGCCGTGGACGCCAGTCATCGGCACGGTCAGGACCGTCGTCGGTGCCAGGGCCACGCCGGAATCGCGGGTGTCGACGGCGCGTACCGGTGAGAACGCGTGGTACGACGCCCCAGCCGGGTACCAACCCTCGAGGTCGACGACGAGGTCCGTGTCGATGTTCGACACGAAGCAGACCTTGCCGCCGGCGCCGATCGCGGTGATGGCCGAGTTGGCGATCGCGTGACCTGCCCAGGCGTTGAGGTTGGATGCCAGTGGCGCGGCCGTGCCACACGGATAGGAGGTGATGTACCCGGCCGCGTCGGCGACGGCTGTGAGGTTCATCGCCACGGCGCTCGCCGTCGGCGCGACACCGTTGACGCCGGCGACTGTGAGCTCGACCGGCGCGAACGAGGTGAGGTGGGTAGCGATACCTGTGGCCGTACGGGTGTCAGCGATGCGCGTCGATTGGATGGCGTGGTAGTCCGATCCGGCCGGGTACCAGCCTTGGAGATCGACGACGAGATCAGTCGCAGTCAACGTTTGGAGGCAGACCGAGCCCGAGCTGTCGAGCGGGACGATCGCCAGGTTGGCGACGATCCGGCTGTCAACCGGATTGAGGTTGGAGGTGAGATTGGTGGGCGTGGTGCCGCACGGGTAGGCACGGATCCAGCCATCCGAGGTGACACCCACGGACGTCAGGTTCAACGCCACGGCCGAGGCATCGGCCGCGATCCCGTACTTGCCGGCGATTTTCACCTCCACTGTGCCGCCCGATGCGAGCTCGGTGCGCTGGGTGGGGCTGACGCGCGTGTCGAGCAGTCGTTTCGCCGGGTTGGCGATCTGCAGGCCGCACGAGGTGATCGCCGGTGTCGGCGCGGGCGTCGTCGTCGTCGTGCCCGACACCGCCACGGGAAAGGCAATCTTCGTCCCACTCGGACACGCGATTGCCGTGAGAGTCTGGGCGCCACTGGGGACACCGCCGGGGATCGTCAGGTTGACGGTGGCTGCGCCGTTGGCCACCGGGACGCTGCCGACCGCGACGCCGCCGATCGAGACTGCGAGCGAGGTGTTGGCGGGCGAGCCGAGGCTCGTCAGATCGAGCGAGCCGACACCGAACTGCACGCTGGCGGCCAGCGCGACGGCCGTGGGCAGGTTGGTGACTTTGACACTCTGTCGAGCGAAGTCCGGCGAGGACGGCGAGTGCGCTGTGAGGTAGGAGATCCATCCGTCGCGATCGACGAGGCCGGAGTCCTTCGTGTTCGTGCCCGAGGTGAAGATCCTGAAGTTGTCGCCGCCAGTGGCGAGGAACGAGAAAGTCCCGATCCGGTAGCTGGCCGCCGCGTTGTACGGGGCGCCGTTGATCGTGATCGACGTGATCCGCGAGCCCTCGGGCAACGCGTCGTCGTAGGTGTAGGTGACGTTGTCACTGAGCCCGAGTTGGAGGTAGGGCCTCGTGGGGATGTTGTTCGAGGCATCGCGCTGCCACTGCTGCTCGAGCAGGGTCTTGAACTGTGCCCCGGTGAGCGTCGTCGTCCACAGGTTGTTGACGAACGGTAGGACGTTGTTGGCCTCGGCGTAGGTGATGACGCCATCGCCCTCCGTGCCGACCTGTTTGTACAGCAACTCGGCGCGCAGGCCACCGGGGTTGGTGACGCCGATCTGCGCGCCACCGAGGGTCGCCGGTGCCAGCGTGTCGCGCAGCGCGTTGGCAACGAGGTCGCCGACAGTTGACTCCTTCGAGCGGTCGTCACGTCCGGTGGTCGACGTAGGACCGCTGCCGACATACGTGCCGCCGGGGCCCGTGTACGTGCCTCCGGTGAAGGCGGTGGTGATGTCCGCCGTCTGCTTCCCGATCGGTTGCAGGCCGATCGTGTCTGCGAAGGCTTTCGCCGCATCGACGATCGTCTTCACCTTGGCGACGCGCGGCAGGGTGTAGTCCGGCGTCGTCGCTGGCGCGAGATTGCTCGCCAAGTGGGCCGTGACGGCGCCCGTCACATCGTCGACGGTCAGCGTCACTTTGCCGACGTGATCGGCGTAGCTGCCGGTCTGCAGCACCGGTCGTGTGGGCAACGAGCCACCGACGACGGGCGCGTCGTAGACGTACGCCTGGTGAGTGTGGCCGGTGAAGATCACGTCGACCTGCGGGCTGGTCAGGTTGACGATGTCGGCGAACGGGTTCGGCGCCGGTAAGGCAACATTCTGACTCAACGTCAGTGCGCCATTCGCCGCACCCTCGTGGTATTCAGCGACGAGCACCTGGGCCTCGCCGTTGGCGGGGTTGCCGTCGCTCAACTTTGCGGCGACGCGGTTCACGGCGACCACGGGGTCACCGATGTCGATCTGTGTGATCCCACCGGGCGAGACGAGCGCCGGGGTCTCGGCGGTGACGGCGCCGATGACACCGATCGTGATTCCTTTGACCGTGAAGATCGTGTACTCGGGCAACGCCGGTGTCTGCGTGCCCTTCAGGTAGACGTTTGCGCCGAGGTAGGCCCACCGCGCGTTTGTGCCCGCCGCTGTGGAACCGCTCCCGAAGGTCGGGCAGGCATCAGGCGCGATGCCCGCTGGGCCGTTGACGACACGACCGGTGAGATCGGTGTATCCCTTGTCGAACTCGTGGTTGCCGACCGAGGAGGCGTTCATGCACAACTCGTTGATCACATCGATCGTCGGTTGGTCGTTCTGCACGGCGGAGTTGAACAGCGACGCGCCGATCAGGTCGCCGGCACCGAGCAGCAAGGTGCCGGTCGGGTCGATCGCCCGTTGCTGTTCGATCGTGGTGGCCCACTTCGTGGTGAGGTCGCCCGCCGAGTCGATGCGTCCGTGGAAGTCGTTGACGTTGAGCAGTGTGATCGTTTGGCTCGCGGCGTGCACCGGACTGGCCGGACTGGCCACTACGACACCACCCACCAACCCCACCGATGTCAGGGCGATCGCCAACTTCCGTCGCAACGAAGTTCTCATCGTGATTCTCTCCTCGATCTCGGTCACTGCCAGGACACGTCGTTGAAGGACCCATCCCGCTCACAACGTCAAGCGCGAACCATAGTCGTTGCGGGTGAACTGCGGTCACACAAGCCCAACGTGGCCGCCCAGCGCTGTTCAGTCGCGATGGAGCATCGCGGACAGATGATGTTGCAACGGCTGGCCGACCGCGGCCATCCTCACCTCGTAGCGCAGTTCGTCAGCGTCGACGATGAAGTCGCGCTGGACCTCGACGACCTCCTTCGCTGTCGAGGTTCGGGAGATCATCGTCGAGCGCAGGCGGATCGATCGAGAGGTTCCGGTGTCGTCGAACGTGCCCTCCTGCACCTCGACGATCCCCGTCGGGTGGGCCAGCACCAGCTCCACGACTCCGGCGTGCGGCATGCGCCAGTAACCGGATTCGGCGTGCAACGGACGGCCGTCGTCCACCGCGGTCGTGCGCTGGTTGTAGGCGAGGAACGGCTTACCAACATGACCGAAGGTGATCGTCTCGTCGTAGTCGAACGATTCGATCGTCGGGTAGACACCGTGACCGCGGCCCGTCCACGTGCCGAGCAGGAACCCGAGCGGTTCGACGTTCGGATGCAATGGAGGCGTCATCCGCCGGAGATGGCGGGGATGATCGAGACATCGGAACCGTCGGCAACCGCCGTTGCTACACCGTCGAGATCGCGGATGTTGTCGGCGTCGACGAACAGG
>DATAJN010000517.1:0-1534 GCA_036262105.1 Ilumatobacteraceae bacterium | reverse complement strand
GGTCGGTGACGTCGATCCGGAAGATGTCATCCCGTTCGAGCATCTTGGTTGCCAGTACGCGATCTTCTGCGCGCCGGATGGCACGTTCTATGCGACCGACGGCCTGTGCACGCACGAGGAAGCGTTACTGGCCGACGGGTTGGTCATGGACAACATCATCGAATGCCCGAAGCACAACGGGAGGTTCGACTACCGAACCGGAGAGGGCAGAGGCGTGCCGATCCGCGTGAACCTGAAGACCTACCCGGTGAAGGTCGACAACGGCACGGTCAGCATCGACATCGACTGACCATGAGTGCTTCAACTCGCCGCTCTCAAGGCGTCGGCGAGTGGCCCGAGGCGGGCGGCGCGATACGGGTTGCGCATCGAGAAGATCACCAGGTCGACGCCTGCATCGGCGTACTCGGCGGCACTTGCCGCCAACGCCGACGGGTCGGCTTCCTCAGGCCACATGAGGTGGACCGAGCGGCGTATCTCGGATGGGTTTCGCCCGATCGCCGCGCATCGCTCGTCGAGCACATCACTGGTCGCTTTCCAGTTTGCAGGGGTCTCGGGCACGACGAGATCCCACATGTCGGCCCAACGAGCCGCGGCCGGCAACGTTCGTTTCGGGCCGCGCCCGCCGACCACGATCGGCAGGCGCGACTGGACCGGCTTGGGTTCACATCGAGCGTTGGTCAATTGGTAGTAGCGGCCGCTGAAGTCGGTGAACTCCTTGGTCAAGAGTGACGTGATCACTTCGAGTCCTTCGTCGAATCGATCGAACCGTTCCTTGAGCGAACCGAGTCGGATGCCGTAGGCGTTGGACTCCGACTCGAACCACCCTGCTCCGAGGCCGAGGTTGAACCGTCCGCCGGAGATGTGATCCACCGTGACCGCGGCGTTGGCCGTAACGGCCGGATGGCGATAGTGCATGCCGTTGACCATGCAGCCGAGGCGTAGTCGTTTGGTGGCTTGGGCGAGTGCAGCCAATACTGCCCAACTCTCGAGGTGGGTTCCGTCGAGTGGGGGAGTGAGTGGATAGAAGTGGTCCATCGTCCACGCTGACTCGAACAGGTCGATGTCGTCGGCAGCACGCCAGACATCGAGAAAGTCGGCCCACGGTCCGTGCTGCGGAGGGGTCTTGATTCCATATGCGACCATGTTCAGAAACGTAGACCACGGAGGTCGCGTCGTTCGTTTCGGCGTGGCGTTCACACCGGGTCGCAAAGGACCAAAGTCCTGCTCAACGAGCTGATAGGTCGTTCGGCCCAATTAGGGTCCATCAGCTTTTCAATTGGGACAGCCCGTGGCACCATGTCGTTGTCGAGGAAGCAGGGCGCAAGCCCAACTCCTCCTTCAATACATAGAAGTGGGACGGTCACAACTGTCGGCGTGAGTGCTGATCGGCGGTGGAGTGTCGTAGCGAGCAGAAGGGTCGTAGCGGGCCTGCTCGTTTGGCGGCGACACACACTTGCCGGATAGCGCGGGGCCCTCAGTCATAGAACGACGGGGTTAGCTGAGGGACGGTCTGCTAACCCCGTCATTCGCGCCC
>DATAJN010000516.1:0-1766 GCA_036262105.1 Ilumatobacteraceae bacterium | reverse complement strand
CATCGGCACCGAGTCCACCGTCCCAACCACCGACTCGTCGCCCGGCGGCACCACGGCAACGACGGAGGCCACTACGACAGATGTCGGATCGACGAACGTCGGATCCACGACGTCCACGTCGACGACCATTCCCGCCGATCCCGTGATGCCCCTCACCGGCCTGCCGATCGCCGATCAGGCGATGGCCGCTCGGCCGGCGCTGGTCGTGAAGATCGACAACCATGGTGAGGCGCGGCCGCAGAGTGGTCTGAACCAGGCCGACATCGTCTTCGAGGAGAACGTCGAACAACTCACTCGCTTCGCGGCTGTCTTCCAGAGCCAGAACCCGGATCCTGTGGGCCCGATCCGCAGCGGGCGCGAACAAGATGTGCAGTTGCTCGGGTCCCTGAACAAGCCGATCTTTGCCTGGAGCGGTGGCAATGCAGGCGTCACCGCGGCAATCAACGGCTCCGACTTCGTGGTCGCCAACGTGCAGACCAACGCCCGCAAGGCCAGCAAGTCGTACCGCAGCAACCGTCCGGTGCCGCACAACCTGTACGCCCAGGGCAGCGGGCTGTTCACGATGGCGCCGCAAGGGGCTGGTCCGCCACCTCAGCAGTTCTTGTACCTCAAGGACGGACAGAACGCGGCAGGTGATCCGTCTGCCGGCGTGGAACTGGCGATGGATGGTGTGAAGGTCAAGTGGACGTTCGACACCAAATCGTCGACATACCTGCGTTTCCAGGGCGGCAAGGCTCACAACGACGCCGCGCTCGGCCAGGTGAATGCCAAGAACGTCGTCGTGCTCGTCGTCGACTACGTGCAGAGCAAGATCTACGCGCCGAGCCCCATCGCCCAGACCCTCGGCACCGGAGAGGTGTACCTGTTCACCGGCCACAAGGTGGTGCACGGCAAGTGGACTCGCGACGATCGGCTGAAGCCGTTCACGTTGACCGCCGACGACGGCAAGCCGATGTTGCTCACCCCTGGGCGCACATGGGTCGAACTGGCCCGGGTCAATTCGACAACACCGAGTCCTGCCTGAGGGCTCAGTGCTGAAACTGGTGGCCGGACCACCAGGCAACGGGCTACTTACTCCTTGGGTCCGGTATGCCCGCGGCGATACGCTAAAGGTATGACTTCGAGCACTTCTTCGTCGCGCGCCACGGGCACGTACCCGGTCAAGCGCGGCCTTGCCGAGATGTTGAAGGGCGGCGTCATCATGGACGTCGTCACCGCCGAGCAGGCCAAAGTTGCAGAAGATGCCGGGGCATGTGCAGTGATGGCGCTGGAGCGAGTGCCGGCCGACATCCGCCGCGACGGCGGGGTCGCCCGTATGAGCGACCCGGAGATGATCGAGGCCATCAAGGCCGCCGTCACGATCCCGGTCATGGCCAAGGCCCGCATCGGGCACTTCGTCGAGGCACAGATCCTCGAGGCGCTCGGCGTCGACTACGTCGACGAGAGCGAGGTGCTCACCCCAGCCGACGAGTCACATCACATCGACAAGTACAAGTTCACCGTGCCGTTCGTGTGCGGCGCGACAAACCTCGGCGAGGCTCTGCGTCGCATCAGCGAGGGTGCTTGCCTGATTCGCTCGAAGGGCGAGGCCGGCACCGGCAACATCGTCGAAGCCGTCCGCCACCTGCGCAACATCATCGGCGACATTCGCAAAGTGGGCCAGGCCGATTCGGCAGAGCTGTTCCAATGGGCGAAGCAGCTCCAGGCACCGCTGCCACTGGTGCAAGAGATCGCCGAATCTGGCTGGCTGCCGGTTCCCCTCTTCT
>DATAJN010000515.1:0-4247 GCA_036262105.1 Ilumatobacteraceae bacterium | reverse complement strand
TGCGGGTCGGGTAAGGCTCACTATCCACCATCGCCCGCGCCTCCTCGGCTACAACTGTTGCGTTGCGGTGTTCGCTCGTCATCCCGAATCGTCGATTGGAGTTGCGTTGACCGACCTTGCCTCCACCCATCAACATCGTGTCGATCTCGAGGGGGGTGTACGGACAAGGATCGTGCTCGACACCTCGGTGTTGGTGGCCGACCCGTCATGTATTGCCAGCTTTGTCGGCGCCGATGTCGTGATTCCGCTGACGGTCATCGAAGAGCTCGACGGGTTGAAGAGCCGAGTCGACGACGTCGGCCGCGCGGCGCGCACGGCCCTGCGAACGCTTGAAGAGTTGCGGGTCAACGCCGGCGGCTCGCTCGCCGACGCCACTCCGGTGGGCGACGGCTCGTCGGCGAGCACCGTGAAGATCGAGATCAACGGCGTGCAGAAGCACCTCCTGATCGAACACGGCCTCGACCCGTCGCTGCCCGACAACCGCATCATCGGCGCCGCGCTCGGTCAGCAGATGCACGGGCCGACGTGCGTTGTCTCCAACGACGCTGCGCTGCGCATCAAGGCAGCCCACCTCGGCCTGCAGGCCGACGAGCACCGCCCGGTCGGACGCAGCCTGGCCACACGCCCCGCGGGTTGGGGCACGTACGATGCCGGCCACGAGGCGATCGACTGCCTGTACGCAGCCGGTGCAATCGCAGCCGAGTCGATCGCCGCCTGCGACCAACTGCAGGAGAACGAATTCGCCGTCCTTCGCGCCGGCTCGCAATCCGCCTTGGCCCGCCGGGTCGACTGCGATCTCGTGCTGCTCCCTCACAGCGCCCCGGAGCCGTGGGGGTTGCGCGCCCGCTCGAAAGAACAGCGTTTCGCTCTCGAGCTGTTGCTCGATCCAGATGTCACCGTGGTGGCGCTCGATGGCCGCGCCGGCACGGGCAAGACGCTGCTGGCGATCGCCGCCGGGCTCGAACAGGTCGTCGAGTCACGTCGATACGAGCGCCTGGCCGTCTACCGACCGTTGATCGCCGTCGGGCGAGCAGACGTCGGGTTCCTGCCCGGCACGCTCGAGGAGAAGCTCGACCCGTGGATGTTGGCCATCCACGACGCGATCGTCGCGCTCACCGACCAGCGCAACAGCAACGATGCGAGCCGGCTGATCGATGAGCTGATCGGCCGCAACCAGTTGTCGCTGGAATCGGTCACGTTCCTCCGCGGTCGCTCATTGCATCGCCAGATCGTGGTCGTCGACGAAGCGCAGAACCTCGAGCCGACGACCCTGAAAACCGTGCTGACCCGCATCGGCGAAGGCACGAAGGTGATCTTCACGGGTGACACCAGCCAGATCGACGCGCCGTACATGGGTGAGTCGAACAACGCCCTGGCCGTGTTGATCCAGGCGTTCGGCGGTCAGCGTTGCTTCGGTCACATCACTCTGTCGTCGTGCGAGCGCAGCGCCGTGGCCAGCCTCGCAGCCGAACTGCTCTGATCGCGAAAGACGCCGCGTCACACCCCCGGCGTATGGTTGGGTTCATGGATGCGGAGCTCGACGCCATGCGGTTCGCCGTCGTCGATGTCGAGACCTCTGGCTTGTCGTTGCGTCGCCATCACGTGCTCCAGATCGGCCTGGTCGTGGTCGATGGCAACGGCCGAGTGCTGGATCGATGGTCGAGCCTCGTCGCCCCGCGCCGCCGCTGGTGGTTCCGCGTCGGCCCGGTGGGCATCCACGGCATTCGCCGTCAGATGGTGCTTGCCGCCCCACCCGGAGAACAGGTGCTCCGCGAGCTCTCTCGCCGGTTGGAACACGCCCACTTCGTTGCTCACAACGCGGCGTTCGATGCCGAGTTCCTGCGCAAGGCGGGCAAGACCCACGGTGTCGTGGTCGCGATCGACAACCCGCTGTGCACACTCACCATGTCGCGGCGGCTCGACCCCGATCGCCAGCTATCGCATCGCCTCACTGATCTGTGTGCACGCTACGGCATCGAACTGGTGCGTCCTCATGATGCACTGGCCGACGCCGATGCCACCGCAGCGGTGCTCCCCCATCTGCTGAGGGCTCACGGCATCACAACGGCTGCTCAGCTGGCAGTCGCCTCGTAGCGTTCCAGCAACTGGTGCGCCACCTCCGCGCCGAGATCGTGCCACTCGGCCGGTTCGAGCACCTCGGCGTACGGGCCGAGCCGCAGCAGCAGCGTGCGCAACCACTGCTCGCTGGCCACTGCCATTCGCACCACCAGTGCGTCGCCCTCTTCGTGCTCCTCGCGGATCGGGTAGCGCTCGGCCGCCCATCGTGCCGACTGCGCCAAGCGCAACACGACGGACGGCACGTCGCTGTCGGCGAACCACTGATCACCCGTGGGTGGGGTGACTGCGGAAGAACCCGGCGCCGGCGGATCGATCTCGCCGGTCCGAGTCCATGCTTCGAAGCGATCGATGCGAAAGGTGCGCACCTCGCCCGAGCGGCCATCGTCGGCGACCACGTACCAATCGCCGCGGTCGAGGAAGATCGAGCGTGGCGTGATCTCCCGCTCGGTCGTCTCGTCACGCCGTGCCGACCAGTAGCGCACCTTCAACCGAGCGTTGTCGTTGACCGCAGCAGCAAGGTCGGCGGTCGCCGGTGGCTGCGGCACATCGACGACGACCCCGTCCTCGCCGAGAACGCCGGCCAGCTTGTCGAGCGCTCGAGCCAGCGAGCCATCGGGATCAGCACCCGGCAACTGCATGGCGGCCCTGCCGGCAGACAGCAGGGCGAAACCTTCCGGTGCCGTGAGGCGCAGCGGCTTGGTGAACAACCGTGGCAGCCCGGCGAACACCACACCTTCGTCGATGAACACGTCGATCATCTCGTCGATGAATGGCGGCAACCCGCACAGCGCGGCGAGCTCGAGGTCGCCGATGAGCTCAGCCTCGGTGAGCTCGAAGCGGGCCGCCATCTCCGCAACCGGTGCCTCGCCGCGCTCCATGAGCCAGGGCAACATCACCAGCAGCCGGCGCAGCCGGTCGTCGGATCGGCGAGGGCCGCGCCGAGCAGTCACGACCGCCCCGCCATCGTCTGCAACCACTCGCGAAGGCTGTTGCGCACCTCGACGGGCGCGATCACCTCGGCGTGGAGGCCCCATCCGAACAGCCACGAGCGAAAGGCATCGATGTTGGAGCAGTGCACGGACACCTCGACTCCACCGTCGGCGAGGCGACGCACGATCGACTCCTCGCCGAGCTCTCGGATGGCGAACGTCGCACGCCCGCCGTCGATGCGAACGATCGCCGATTCATCACCCGCGCCAAGCTCCTTCGGATCGGCGGGAAACACCGTCCGCGGGTCGAAGTTGTCGGGGCGCTCGAACTCTGCTCGGCCGGTCGATTGGATCGAGCCTTCGATGCGATCGACTCGGTAGGTACGCACCTCGTCGTGACCGAGGTCGTGACCGATGACGTACCACCATCCCTCGCGCAGCAACAAGGCGTAGGGCTGCAGCGTGCGCGCCGCGCCGCGGTAGTCGAACGCAACCATCGATCGCGCCGCGATCGCCTCTCGGAGCGCAGGCAGGATGTCGAGCTGAGGGAGGTTGGCGGTGATCGATGCAGAACTGTCGGCGACCCCGCCGAGCTTGAGCATTCCGAACTCGGCCTCGGTGGTGCGCGCCGCGGCCACCGCAACTTGGAGCGCCCGACGTTCGGCCTCGGTCAGGTCGAGCCCGCGCAGCTCGTACCGGTCGCGGTCGACCCGATACGCCGTCTGCCCGGCCCGAGATCCGCCGAGCACTTCGGTCTCAATCGGCACGCCGACCTCGCGGAGCAGACCTTTGTCGCGTTCGAACGCGCCGCGCCTTGCCGAATGTCCCGCCGGGTACTGATCGCGCAACTGGTTGACGATGTCGTCGAGGGTCAGCGGCACACGCGTTTCGAGCAGCAACGCCAGCAGGTTCGTGGTGCGCTCCAGCTGATCGGCCATGCCCGGAGCGTAGGGACTTGGGGCGACCTCGGCATACCCTGAGCGAATGTCGGTGCTCGATCAACTCCCCGCGGTCGGTGAGAAGCGGATGGCCGTACGGGTCACCCCTGACGCCCGCAGGCAGATCGCCGCCGGTCATCCCTGGGTCTTCAACGAGTCGATCGTGTCGATCAGCCATCGCGGCGTGGTTGGCGATCTCGCGGTGATCTTCGACAACGATCGCAACTTCGTCGCCATCGGTCTGTGGGACCCCGGCTCGCCGATCCGCATCCGCGTACTGCATCACGGAAGGCCGGCCGTC
>DATAJN010000514.1:0-1581 GCA_036262105.1 Ilumatobacteraceae bacterium | reverse complement strand
CGACAACGCCCCTCGCGTCTACCGCTCCAGCCGCCGATGGCGCCGTGGACGCCGACGGAGCGGTAGACGCGAGGGGCGTTGTCGATGCCGTCGAAGAACCAGTGACGGTGAACGCGGCGCGCATGCCGAGGCCGTAGTGCTTGGCGATGTTGCACACCAGCACGTACTGACCCGGGGTCAGCCCGGCAGCCACGAACGTACGCGTGTCGCCGGGTTGCAGATTGGGCTCGCCGGTCTCGGCGACGTTGTCGGCCTCGTCGATCTTGTCAGCCCCACTCGTGACAGGCACCGGTGGATCACCCGAGTCGGCGATAGGAATCTTGTCGAACGGAGTATCGGTCTTCAACACCACCATCTCATGTTCGATCGTGCCGAGATTCTTCACGACGAACGTGACATCACCAGCGGGCGAAGTTGTAGCGAAGGGAGTGAGCCCCATTGCGCCATCCAGGCCCTTCGTATCGGTCAGAGCCACATCGATCGGCGCTGCGGCCGAGGCTGCGCCGGCCCCGGTTGTGATCGATACGCCGCCGTCGTTCGACCCTGCCGGGCTGTTCGGTGGAGCGCAGGCAACGGTCACCACAGCTCCAAACGCGAGCACGCCGAGCAAGCGAAGCATCCGCCGATACGCCGGCGCGCCGGACCTGCGGTAGTCGGGCGAGACTTGCGAAAACCCAGCTAGCTCCACGCACGCACCCCTCTCGGATCTTCTGGACACTTCGGGACCTTAGTGTTCCGCTGCTTGGGCCGGACGTACCGACCACGTGCGTGCTCGAGGCCGGTCGTTTCTCGACGCGTGCGGAGCATAGATGATCGTCTCGCTTGCGTCGACCTGTCGAGTCCGCCCGCTTCTCATCCTTGCTTCTTGCCCTGGAGGTTCACCGCGACAGCTTCACGAATGAGATCCTTCAGTGCGTCGTCGTCGACCTCCTCGTCCTCTTTGATGTCGATGGCCCGCCGCACCTTCCCCTCGAGACTCGAGTTGAAGAGATGTGCAGGATCTTGCAGGGCGGCACCTTTGAAGAACGTGAGCTTGACGGCGTTCTTGTAGACCTCCCCCGTACAGATGTCCCCATTGTGCGACCAGACCGGGACGCCGGGGTTTGTCGGTTTCACCCACTTCCACTCCTCGACGACATCGGGGTCGGCCTGCTTGATCAGCTTGCGCACCTTGCCGAGCGTCTTGCCGCGCCAGTCGTGCAACTCACCGATCCGCTCGTCGATCATCTTCGAAGCACTCTTCTTGTCATCTGTCATCTCGATCTCCTCCGTCGTTCAACGCAGTTCGGGCAACGCTAATACGGGTAGTTCAAGGCGCGGCTTGCCGCGCGAACCCGCTTCTCGACGAGGCCCGGCTCTTCACGACACCGGTAGGCCGAGGCCTCGGGCGATGACGATCCGCTGGATCTCGCTGGTGCCTTCACCGATTTCGAGGATCTTCGCGTCGCGGTAGAACCGGGCGATCGGGTTGTCTTCGATGAAGCTGCTCCCTCCGAAGACCTGCGCAGCAACGCGGGTGGCGGTGACAGCCGCTTCCGTGGAGTACAGCTTGGCGATGGCCGCGGCGTGGGTGAAGGGTCG
>DATAJN010000513.1:0-2174 GCA_036262105.1 Ilumatobacteraceae bacterium | reverse complement strand
CGGGCGCGCCGTCACTGGAACGTTGCTCGTGCGGGCGATGCAGGAGGACGGCGTCGACATCTGGGGCGACGGCAGCACCTACAAGGGCAACGACATCGAGCGCTTCTACCGCTATGGGCTGTTGGTCAACGCCAACCTGCGCATCTACAAGCCGTGGCTCGACGACGACTTCGTCAACGAGCTCGGCGGACGTATCGAGATGAGCGAGTTCTTGAAGTCGCTCGACCTTCCGTACCGCGACAGCACGGAGAAGGCGTATTCGACCGACGCCAACATCTGGGGCGCTACTCACGAGGCCAAGCTGCTCGAAGAGCTGAGCACGTCGATGGACATCGTCGAGCCGATCATGGGCGTTGCCCACTACCGCGAGGATCTGCCGATCGCCGGCGAGACGGTCGCGATCGGGTTCCACGAGGGCTGGCCGGTCACCATCAACGGCCGCGAATTCGCCTCGCCCACCGAACTGGTGCAAGAAGCAAATGTCGTCGGCGGTCGGCACGGGCTCGGCATGTGCGACCAGATCGAGAACCGCATCATCGAGGCCAAGAGCCGCGGGATCTACGAGGGGCCGGGCATCGCACTCCTCCACATCGCCTACGAGCGCTTGGTGACGGCGATTCACAACGAGAGCACGATCGAGAACTACCGCACGATGGGCCGCCGCCTCGGTCGGCTGCTGTACGAAGGACGCTGGTTCGACCCGCAGAGTCTGATGCTGCGCGAGTCGCTGTTGCGCTGGGTCGGCGCCGCGGTCACCGGTGAGGTCACGCTGCGTCTGCGTCGTGGCGACGACTACACCATCCTCGACACCATAGGCCCGCACCTGACGTATTCGCCGGAGCGCCTGAGCATGGAGCGCGTCGAGCACGCACCGTTCGGTCCCCACGATCGCATCGGTCAGTTGACGATGCGCAACCTCGACATCGACGACACGCGCGCCAAGCTCGATGTGTACCGCAACGCGGGCACGATCAGCCGCGGCAGTCTCACCGAACTCGACGAACCCTCTACCGAGTAGTCGCGGTCAGCGCGCCCGGTGAAGAGACCCTTCGATGGTCATGCAGGCGCGGTCGGGCTCCCCACTACCACCACCGTGCCCATGGGCGCGAGACCGGAAGCACGAGTGCAGTTCCCGCGCTCAACCAGGCTCAATGGGCGCGAAAAGCGAGGGCGGGTTACCGGAGTCGCGCCCATGCAAAAGAGGACCGGTGGTGGGACAGGCGCTAGTTCGTGAGGTTGGCGACGATCGCGGCGACAAGCCGCGAGCGATCGATCATGGTGTCGACCAGCACGTACTCATGATCGGCGTGGGCGCCTCCGCCAACTGCACCGAGACCGTCGAGGGTGGGCACGCCGATCGCTGCGGTGAAGTTGCCGTCGCTGCCGCCTCCGACCGACACTCCGCTGAGCGCTCCCAGACCGACTGTTGCCGCGGCGGCGGAGGCGACGGCGAACAGGGTCGACGACGCCGACTCGGGCATCGGTGGTCTGTCGAGCCCGCCGGTGACCTCGACGCCCGCACCCGGCACGTCTGACGAGAGCGTCGACATCAAGTGTTCGACACGTTCCTTCTCACCAGCAGCCACAACCCGCGCATCGACACGTACCTTGGCGAGTGCCGGCACGACGTTGTCGGCGGTGCCCGCAGCGGCCACCGTGGGGGTGACCGTGGTGCCCTTCTCCGGGTCGCCGAACGTGGCGATCCGCGTGATCAGTTGCGCAGCCGCAACGAGCGAGTTGATCCCCTTCTCGGGTTCGAGGCCCGCATGCGCGGCGCGCCCGTGAACCAGCACCTCGAAGGTTCCCGTTCCCTTTCGCCCGATCTTCAGAGCGCCCCCATCGGCGCTCGGCTCCAGCACCAGCACCGACCCGCAGGCCCGCTCTCGCTCTTCGATGAGCTCTCGCGAGGACTTCGATCCGACTTCCTCGTCGGCGGTGATCAACATCTCCACGCCGTCCAGATCGTCGAGCAACGTGAGGGCATGAATGGCCTGCACGATGCCGGCCTTCATGTCGAACACTCCCGGTCCGGTGGCCCTGCCGGCGTCGACGCGAAACGGCCTGCTGGCCACAGCGCCGATCGGGAACACCGTGTCGTGATGGCCGATCAGCAACACACGGGACGACGATCCGAATCGAGCCAACACGTGCGGGCCCGCGGCACTCTCGACGAG
>DATAJN010000512.1:0-32780 GCA_036262105.1 Ilumatobacteraceae bacterium | reverse complement strand
GCGACAGGCGTGGGAACAACTGAAGGCTGTTTCTGCCGGTCTCAAATCGTTCGGTGCCCGGATCATGCCACCGGCCAAGCCCGCGTCGATCGAGGGCGACATCGGGCCACACCGTCGCTGGGCCGCGGGTCGCTGCAAGCTCAGCGACGTCAAGGCAATTCGCCATGGGTTCGGCGGGTCGGTCAACGACGTCGTCCTCGCCGCGATCACCGGCGCCTTTCGCGCGGTGCTGATCGAACGAGGCGACCCTGTCGACGACATCGTCCTGCGATCTCTGGTGCCGGTGTCGATCCGCCATGCCGATGACCACGCCTGGAACAACCAGGTCTCGCTCATCGTTGCCGATCTACCCGTCGGAATTGCCGATCCAGTGGACCGGCTCACCGCGATCCATCAGCAGATGGAGGAGCTCAAGGCCTCGCATCAGGTGACCGCAGGTGAAGCCGTGATCGCCACCGCTCAGTTCCTACCTCCGGTTCTCGTGTCGCTCGGCGCACGCGCCGCGGCGACCATGCTGCGCACACTGCCGCAACGAACCATCAACACCGTCACGACGAACGTCCCAGGGCCTCAGTTCCCTCTCTACGCCCTGGGCAGGGAGATGCTCGAGTACCTCCCCTTCGTTCCGTTGAGCCAAGGTGTTCGAATCGGCGTGGCAATCTTGTCGTACAACGGCCAACTCTCCTTCGGCGTCACCGGTGACTACGACACCGCACCGGACGTCCATTTCATGGCCGAACAGATCGAAGCAGAAATCACCGGACTTCGAGCACGAGCCGGTTCGCGTAGGACGACCAAGGCTGGTCGTCGTTTGGAGGAAATAGCGAAATGAGCGAATTCTGGATCAAGGCCGGCCGGCTCCTCAGTCGGCGCACTTTGGCCACACTCCTCGTCGTGGTTCTGGTGACAATCGGTCTCGGCTTCGGATTGAAGAAGCTCGACTTCGCTACGGGTCAGGACAGCTACATCGACCCCTCGTCGCAAGTCGCCAAGGACAACGAGCGCTATCAGAAGCTCTTCGGCGGCGAGAGCATGGTCGTGTTGTTCACCGTCGACCCGGGCAAGTCGATCGTCGATCTCTTCACCCCGGCCAACGTCGCCCAGTTCCAAGACGTCGAGAAGCAGATGCTGGCGAACAAGGCTGTGCAATCGGTCGTCTCGCCGCTCACGCTGCTGCAGTGGACGCAAGACCTCATTCTGAAGGGCGTGGCCAGCGACATCATCGCCCGCACGATCGCCCGCGAACCCGACCCGGCGGCCGCGGCCACGCGACAGCAAGATGCCGTCATCACGACCCTGCGACTCGGAGCCGCCGGAGAGCAGAGCATGAACAACCCGGCGTGGGTCAAGTTCCTCGAGTTCGGCAATGACGGGTTCACGGTCGACGCACAGAAGAAGCTGGTGGCCCCCGACGACAGCAAGCTGGTCGTGCGCCACGCCCTGCAGGCGTTCATCCCCGATGCTCGCCATGCCGTGCTGGCCGGTGTGCTCGTCGGCAATGCCCCGCTCGACCAACTGGCTGAGGGTTCCAAGGCCGTGCAAGACGTCATGAGCACCCACACGTTCGCCAACGCCACGGTCACGATCACCGGCACCCCGACGTTCCTCACCGACATCAACGACTACCTCCAGGGCGGCATGTTGATCCTTGGTTCGATCGCCGTCTTGGTGATGATGGTGATCCTGCTCGTCGCGTTCAAGGTCCGCTGGCGGCTCCTGCCTCTGCTCGGCATGGTCGTCGGGATCGCCTGGGGATTTGGTGTCTTCGGCTTCACCGGCACGAAGCTCTCGCTGGTGACGATCGCTGGACTGCCGATCCTGATCGGCCTCGGAATCGAATTCGCCATCCAGGTGCAGAATCGCATTGAGGAGGAACGGGCTATCGGCACGACGGGCGCGCCGTTCGAGGCAACGCTGCAACACTTGGGCCCGCCGCTCGTCGCCGCGACGATCGCTGCAGTCATCGCCTTCCTCACGGTCAAGATCTCGAAGGTGCCGATGGTGCAGGACTTCGGTGTGCTCCTGTCGATCGGCATCGTCGCCCTCCTGATCGCCGGCATCGTGATACCGACCACCATCATCGGCGCACGCGAGCGACGATCACCGACCACGAAGGAACCGGTCACGAGTTGGGTCGAAAAGACTGTCGACCGCCTCGGAAGCCTGCCCCGTCAGGCCGTGCTGCCCCTCGTGCTGATAGCCGTGGTGATGCCCGTGCTCGGACTGATCCTGGAGGGCGGCTCGAAGATCGAGAGCGACCCGATCAACTGGGCGAACCAGTCCAGCACCTCGATCAAGAACGCCCGCACGCTGGAGAAGGAAACCGGATTCGCTACGACACTCGGGATCTTCGTCGAGACGACCAGCGCGCCGGAAAACGGAACCTTCACTGATCAAATGGGCGCGTTCGTGTTCGACCTCGTCACCCAAGCTTCGGCGGAAAACAAGGAACTGGCCGGCGCGTCAAGCCTGGCAACGACGGTGGGTTGGCTGGCCGAGGTTCCTGGAACCACTCCCCTTCCGCCGACCGGCCTCGACATGTTGGAGGCCTACAAGGTCGCTCCACCCGCGTTGCAAACGCTGCTCGTCGCCGACAAGGGCAACGTCACGCAGGTTCTGTTCCAGGTCGGACCCTCGTCGCTCGAAGAGCGTTCAGTCGTGCTCGACAAGATGCACGCGACGATCGCCAATCCAGCCGGTGGAGTGCTGCCGGCATCGGCCTCCGCCACGACCGGCGGACTCGCCGTCGTGGGTGTCGGCCTCCTCGACAACATCACCGCCAACCGTGCGCAGCTCACCATCGTGGCGCTGCTCCTGGTAGGCGCCTTCATCGTCTTCCGCTACCGCGATCTCACTCGCGGGCTCCTGACCATGGTGCCCGTGCTCGTTGCCACCGGCACGGCCGCCGTGTTGGTCCGAGTGCTCAACATCACCCTGAGCCCATTGTCGACGGTCGGCGGCCCCCTGGTGGTGGCGACGTGCGGTGAGTTCTCCGTGCTCTTGATCGCCCGCTATGCTGAGGAACGCAGCCGTGGTCTTGATCCCACGGAAAGCACGCACATGGCGGCCAAGCACACCGGCCGGGCGTTCTTCACATCGGCGTTGACCACCCTTGGCGGGTTCGCCGTGCTGATGTTCTCGACGCTTCCACTGCTCTCCGATTTCGGCATGGTGGTCACGATCAACATTGCGGTGGCGCTGCTGTCGGCTCTGGTTGTCGTGCCTCCGCTCGTGAAAGAGGCTGACCGGCGCGGTTGGCTGGCGATCGGACCCGATGTCGAGCACAAGCGTTCCAGAACGTCAGTCGGCTGGGCGGCTGGTGCGTTGCTCGCCATCGCCGGCATCATCGTCATCGCCGTCTCGGTCAGGGACACGAAGACCGAAGCGGCAACGCCGAAGTCGCAGTCGGCCATCGAGGCCCCGGCCACCATCCCGGCGCCGACAACGACCGTGCCGCGACCTACCACGACGACGCTGGCTCCCGGCCAGACGCTTCCTCCCGGCGAGACGATCCCGCCGCCCGACACCCTTCCTCCCGGCACGCCGGAACGGCCTACGGGCCTCATCGCAGGCGTGTTCTACGACACGCTCACCGGTGTCGGCGTCGACCCCGGCATCGCCCGATGCGCTGCTGACAACCTCGTAGCCACGACGTCGGAGCCCGACCTGCTCGCCATGGGGATCGCCTCCGTTCCGCGACCGGCCGAGGTGAACGCGTTGCTCGACAGCGCAGCCAAGCAGTGTGGCGTCACGCAAGACCAGCTCGACGCCGCCGCTGCCGCCGGTTGATCAGGAGGTAGTCATGAAGGAACTCATCTACTCCAGGCACTTCCTGCCTGCCCTGGAGCGATGGCCGGACCGGATGGCGTTTCACGACGGCTGCTATCGAGCCACCTTCCAGCAGCACGGCAACCGGGTCTTGCGGCTGACGCACAGCATGCACACCGAGCTCGGGTTGCGACCCGGCGATCGCTTCGCCGTCATGTCGTGCAACAGCCACCAGTACCTCGAACTGTTCCATGCCGGGTTTCTCGGAGCCGGAGTCATCAACCCGCTCAACCTGCGCCTGGCCGGCAAGGAGCTGCAGTACATCCTCCGTGATTCAGGCTGCACGGTGGCGTTCGTCGACCAGTTCTTCGCTGACCACTTCGCTCGCAACATCGCCGAGATCCGATCAGAGCTGCCCCTTCGCCATGTCGTCCTGATCGGCGAAGGTGATGTGCCGCACGACGTCAACTACGAGGATCTGATCAACGCCGGCGAGCCTGTCATTCCGGAGGAGCCAGAGGAATCCGACCCTGCCGTGATGATGTACACGGGCGGAACCACCGGACTGGCCAAGGGAGTTCTGCTCGACCAACGCGCCGAGATGCTGAACTTCTACCACATCGGGCTCGCCGTCGACTTCGGTGAGGAACGCGTGTACCTGCACCAGACCCCGATGTTCCACGCCGCATCGATGGGCGGCATTCTCGGCATTCCTGCCACCGGCGGATCCTCGGTCTTCGTCCCGCTGTTCGAACCCGAACAGGTCATGCAGGCCATCGAGCAGCACCGCGTCGACTGGACCGTGATGGTGCCGACGATGATTGCCCTCGTGATGAACCATCCGGAGTTCCGTCCCGAGCGCCTGGCGTCACTGCGCGACCTCGTGTACGGAGCCTCACCAATGCCCGCCGCAGTGCTCGACCGACTGATGCGAGCGCTTCCCGATCTGAACCTCTCGCAGGGTTACGGCATGACGGAATGCTCGTCGGTGCTCACCTTCCTGACCGCCGCCGACCACCGCCGCGGTGGTCCGATCCTGCGGTCCGCCGGCCGGCCGATGATCGGCATCAACATCAGCGTTCGCCGCAAGGACGACACGCCGACCGCCGCCGGTGAGAACGGCGAAGTCTGCGCGCGTGGCGGCAACTTCATGCGCGAGTACTGGAAGCAACCCGAGTTGACCGAGGCCGCGTTCCGAGGCGGATGGTACCGCACGGGAGATGCCGGACACCTCGACGCCGAGGGCTACCTCTACTTGGTCGACCGCGTCAAAGACATGATCGTCACGGGTGGCGAAAACGTCTATTCGATCGAAGTCGAGAACGCCATCTCCACGCACCCGTCGGTCGAACAGGTCGCCGTGATCGGCATTCCGCATCCGGTGTGGGGCGAGCAGGTGCACGGCATCGTCGTGCTCCGGCCGGGGTGCACCGCCACGGAGGACGAGATCAAGGAACACGCGCGTACAACCATCGCCGGCTACAAGGTTCCCAAGTCGATCGAGTTCCGAGCAGATCCGCTTCCGCTGTCCGGTGCGCTGAAGCCGTTGAAGCTCGAGCTGCGCAAGCCCTACTGGGAAGGTCATGACAGCGGCGTGAACTGACCTGCGACTCGTTGCGAGAGAGCCGACGGTTTAGCATCGCCGTGTGGCCCGGCGGGTTCAGCGATCTGGCCGTTGGGGAAGCGGAGGATGGGTCGCGGTCGGGGCCATCGTCGCCCTGGGCTCGGCGTGTTTGGCCGGCTCCCCGCTGTACCTGTCGTCGGTCGCCACGGCGGCGTTGCAGAACGAGCTCTCCCACACGTGCCTCGCCGATGTCGCGCTGCACCTCCCCATCGCCGCGAGCCAGCCGGACGCGTCCGACAAGCTCGCCGCGCTCGCTGCGCCGCTCGCCGCGCACACCCAGCCGGGAGTGCTCACCCGCATCGCCTACAACCCAATCCTCGACATCGGCGGAGGGCACCTTCCGGTCCACGCCAACCTCGTGTACCGAGAGGGTCAGGAGAACAATTTGGGACGCCAGGTCACACTGCCCGCCGACGGCGAGGTGCTGGCTCCTGATTGGTTAGGAGCCCCTGAAGGCATACACGCCGGCGAAGTGTTCACGTTGTCCGCCAAGAACACCAAGGGCCGGGTGATCTGGACCCACACGGTGAAGGTGGCCGACACGTACCCGCAGGTGCCAACGCGTCCTGAGCCGGCCTACTGGTGCGGGCTGCGCAACCTGTTCCGATCGCAAACCGGCGACCCCGCGGATCTCCCTGTGGCGGCTCTGCTGACCACCTCCAACGAGGTACGCAACGCCAAAGTGCAGAACTTCGCCGACTGGGAGTTGCGACCGAACCCGAAGGGCCTGAGCCGTCACGACGCAGTGGTGCTGGCGGCTCAGTTCGACGATTTCACCGACAAGTCGCGCGGAATCATCATTCCCGCCCAGGTAGAACGAACGCCGCAGCCCGTCGGTGGCGACGCCCTCAGGGTCGTTGTGGGGCATGCCGAAGCCGCGACCGCCGTGGTCGCCGGCACGATGGCACCGGTACGGCTGGTCGGTCTGCTCGCGTCGCTCGCTCTGCTCATCGCGGCAACGGCTCTGCTCGCTCGTGAACAGCAGCGTGAACTGCGGCTGCGCCTGTTGAAGGGACAATCACCCACTGCACTTGGGATTCGAGTTGCCCGCACTGCTTCGAGCGCTGTCGTCATCGGAACCGTTGTCGGCGGCGCGATCGCCTTCGCGGCGGTGCACTTCCTCGGCCCGTCGGCTGAGCTCGAGACTGCCGCCGTGCGAAAGGCGATCGAGTACTCCGTCATCGGTGCGTTCGTCGCTCTCGTGATCGTCGCCTGCGCCGCCGCAGTTCGCGCACGAACGTTCGTCGACGCACCGGTTCGACATCGATCGATTGCCCGACTGGTGCCGTGGGAGCTGATCCCCGTCGCCGCCGTGATCGTCACGTTTGCCCGCCTCGATCGAATCGGAGGTATCCGCCAGGTCGGCACCAAGGTGGCCCACGCAGACTTCTTGGCCCAATGCTTCCCGCTCGTTGCAATCATCGCCCCGCTCGCTGTTCTGGCCCGGCCGACGCTCTTCCTCCTGCGCAGATTGCGGCTCGCAGGTGGGCGGCTGTCTCCCGCAGTCATGACCGGATTGCGACGATCACTCGCCGAACCCACCGTCACCGGCGCGGTCTTGTTGGCCACTGCGCTCGCCGCCGGTTCGTTCACACTCGCCCGGCTGCTGACCGACAGCACCGGAGTGCTACTGCGGGACAAGGCCTCGACGTTCCTCGGCAGCGATCTGGCGATCACCAGTCAGAACATCCTCGCCCTTCCGGCCCAGTTCGAGACAACCGGCACCATCGTGGCCCGCGCCCAAGGCCACAGTGGCACCCAGACGATCGATCTGCTCGGCGTCGACCGGGTCACCTTCGCAGGAGCCGTCCATTGGCGCAGCGACGCGTCCGACAAGTACACCCTCGACGAGCTGCTGGAGGGTCTGGCACCCGGCGCCGGCACCGGCCTCGATCCAGCTCATCCCCTTCCGGCAATCGTCGTCGGTGGCACGTTGCCCGACACACACCTGGAGAGCCTCATCAACCGGCCGCTCGAGGTCGCGCCCGTCGCGACGACGCGATGGTTCCCCGGCTTTCGGAACGGGGCAATCCTCGTGGTGGTCGACAAGGTGGCCCTTCGCGCACTCGTCGCGACAGGCACCGAGATCTGGCTCCGCGACCCTCCGCCCGACGCGGTCGCTCAGTTGTCGGCGCTCGGTGTCGTCGCCCACAGCCCGCGCGATCTCTCGCAGGTCTTCGACGTCACCAGCTTCCTCACCGTCCGCTGGGCGTACGCAACGATGTCGATGCTCGGCGCCCTCGTTGGTGTGGTGGTGCTCCTCACCCAGCTGCTCGTGCTCGATGCCAGACGACAGATGCGGCAGGCCGCTCACGTGTTGACGACCCGCATGGGGTTGACATTCCGGGATGAGGCCGTCGGGCTTCTTGCCGAGTTGGCCCCTGCACTACTGGGCGGTGCCACCTTGGGCGTGGTGATCGGCTGGATCGTCAGTCGCCTCGCCGTGCCTCGACTCGACTCGCTGCGGCAGTTGAAGCCCCCGGCGCGCCTCGTCGCCGAACCATCAGCAGCCCTGCCCATCGTCGGTGGCGTCGCCGGCTGCCTGGTGCTCCTGCTCGTCGTCGGCCTCGTGATGGTCAAGCGCACACGCGTGATGGAGGTGATGCGTGGAACCGCATGAGCCACGACACGCAGCCGAGGTCCATGAGCTCGTGCGACGATTTCCGGTGGTCGGCGACGTGGTCATCGCCCTCGACGCCGTCGATCTGGAAGTTCCGGTTGGGCAGATGACAGTGGTCGCTGGGCCGTCTGGTTCCGGCAAGTCGACGCTTCTGGCTCTGCTCGCCTGCATGCAGCGACCCGACGAGGGCAGCATCCGCGTGGGTGGTACCGACATCGTTGCGCTCGGGCGCCGCGCCCGCCGGGAACTGCGCCGCGACCGTCTCGGAATCGTGCTTCCGCAACCGAGCGAGAACCTCCTCGATCACCTCAACGCGAGCGCCAACGTGCAGTGGGCTGCCCGTCAACGTCACGGCGCGTCCGATGCAGGCGTCGACATCGACTCGTTGCTCGAAGCCGTCGGGCTCGGCGCGGCGAGCGGGCGACGGGTGCGCGAACTGTCGGGCGGCGAACAACAGCGGCTCGCCGTCGCCTGCGCACTCGCTGGCAGTCCTGAGCTCGTCATCCTCGACGAGCCGACTGCCTCACTCGATCGTGCCGGCGCAACCGCACTGGTGGAAGTGCTGGCCGGTGTCGCTACGCAAGGATCGACCATGGTGATCGCCTCTCATGACCACATGGTCATCGATGCCGCAGACCTGGTCGTCGAGCTCGACCACGGACGGCGCGTGCGATGAGGAGAGGTTCGCTGCCACTCGCCGAGGCGACCGACCTTGCCAAGCGCTGGTCCGACAACGCCGGGTTGAAGCCGATCTCGTTCACGCTGTCGTCGCACGAGATCGTTGTGGTTCGCGGTCGATCAGGCAGCGGCAAGTCGACTCTGCTCGCTCTGCTCGCAGGGTGGGTGCCACCCGACAGTGGCCACTTGGAGCGCCTCGGAGAATGGGGCGCGAACGGCGTCGACCGAACTTGGCGCGGCACCGCTATCCTGCCGCAGGTTCTGGCCCCGATCGCCGAGCTCACGATGACCGAGAACGTGGCGATGCCGTTGCGTCTCAGTGGTTCGTCCTGGCCTGTTGCCCGCCAGCGGGCTCGGGCGATCCTCGACGAGCTCGACCTCACCGACGAAGCCGACCGGGCGGCCATCGACTCGTCGCTCGGCCAGCAGCAGCGAATGGCGCTGGCACGCGCCGCCGTGATCGCCCCGATCGTTCTACTCGCCGACGAGCCGACAAGCCATCAGGACTCCGGTCACATCGCCACAGTCCTTGCCGTGCTGCGATCCGTGGTCGCCGACGGCACCTGTGCCGTCGTGGCCAGCCACGACCCATCCGTCGCCAACATCGCCGACCGGGTGCTCGACCTCGACCGTTGAGCGCCGACGCGCTGCTCGAACACGCGCACGTACCCCTCCACCATCTGCTCGACCGAGAACCGTCGCTGGGCGTGCTCGCGGCAGATTCCGCGGTCGATCCGACCGAGCGATTGAAGACCCGTCACCAACTCCTGGTCGCTTTCACCGAGGTAACCGGTGACTCCGTGCTCGACGATCTCAGGAGCAGCACCTTGCGGACAGCCGACGACCGGTGTGCCGCACGCCAACGACTCGAGCATGGCCATGCCGAACGGCTCACGCCAGCTGATCGGGTTGAGCAGCGCAGCTGCCGACGCGAGCAATTGGCGTTTGCCTTCGGCGTCGACCTCGCCGAGATAGATCACGTCGTCACCCAAGTAGGGCTCGACGAATTCTTCGAAGTAGGCCACCTCGTGAGGCTCGCGCATCTTCGCCGCGATCTGGAGACGCATGCCAGCGGCGCGAGCCACGGTGATTGCACGGTGCACACCCTTGTTCGGAGCCATGCGGCCCAACAGTGCGACGTACCCACCATCACCACTGCCCACCGGGAAGTCGTTGACGTCGATCCCGTGATACACGACCGCGTCGACCGGTACTTGCGTCGACGAAGCATGAGACTTGGAGATGGCCACCAACGCGACTCGCGGGACGACCGCGGCGTACAACGCGTTGTAGGTACGGGTGAAGGCGTTGTGGTTCGTGGTGACGACCGGTAAGTCGGGGTATTTCGCCGAGTAGATGGGGCCGGCGAGCGTGTGATCGTGCACGACGTCGCAGTGCTTCACCAGTTCGTAGGCACCGATGGCGTGCTCGATCTCGATGCTGGCTCGACCCATGCGCACCGTGTCTTCCTCGGGAACGACCGTCAGCTTCGGAACGGGGCATTCCGACTTCGGATGGCAGACCATCAGCACGTCGTGGCCGGCACTTTGCAAGCCACGCGCCAGCTGGTCGAGAACCACTTCCGTACCGCCGTACGCGGGCGCGGGTACGGGCAGCCACGGTGGGGCGATGATGGCGATGTGCAAGGTGTCTCCTGGGTGTCGATGACTGGGAGGTGTCGAAGGCTACGACGGGATCGTTTCGACGAGTTCAGTGCCGCGATCCCGGTCGTTGGCGAGCTCCGTGGTCTTGGGTCGCAGCACGAGATCCTCGGCGCGTATCGCCGAGCTCGACCGCAGCCGGTTGAGGAACGTCCGCGCCCAGCGATGCACGTCGTTGTAACGCACCGCGGCACGCATGGTGCGCAGCCGCGCGGCCCGCTCGACGAGCGGCATCTCGAGGGCGGTCATCAATGCGGCCTTGATGTCTTCGATGTCGTAGGGATTGATGATGATCGCCCCGTCGAGATCCTGTGCGGCACCGGCGAATTCGCTGAGGATCACCACGCCGTCGAGATCTCCGCGCGCGGCGACGAACTCCTTGGCAACGAGGTTCATCCCGTCCGCGAGCGAGGTGACGACCAGAGCGTCGGCGGCGCGGAACCACGAAGCCAGCTCCACCTCGTCGAGTGAGTAGTCGATGTAGTGCACCGGCGTGGAACCGTTCGGCCGGGGATGCTTGGCGTTGATCCTCTCGATCAGTTGCTCGACCTCGTCGCGTTCGTCCTCGTAGGCCGCGACATCAGAACGACTCGGTACGGCGACCTGCACGAACGTGCACTTGTCGCTGGCGAGCTGACCTTGGTCGAGCAGTTCGCCGAAGGCCCGCAAGCGTTGAGAGATGCCCTTCGTGTAGTCGAGGCGGTCGATGCCGAGCAGCACCGAATCGACGCCGAGGTCCCGGCGGTTCTTCAATGCCGCAGCTGCCGTCTGCTCTCCGAGTGAATCCCAGCTGGCGAAGTCGATGGAGATCGGGAAAGCATCGACATCAACAGAACGGGAGCCCTCGTAGATGGTGCGACCAAGAATTCGCGGATCGATCAGCCGCTTCGCTGCGGCCATGAAGTTGTCAACGTCGTCGGGAACTTGAAAGCCGACGACATCGGCCCCGAGCATCCCCTTGATCACCTGCTCGCGCCACGGCAACATCGCGAACAACTGTGCGTTCGGGAAAGGGATGTGCAAGAACAGGCCGATACGCAGGTCGGGGCGCTTTTCACGGATCATCGCCGGAGCCAGCAGGAGGTGGTAGTCGTGCACCCACACGGTGCCGCCGAGCGGAGCGACGTGGGCAACGGCGTTGGCGAACCGGCGATTGACCACGCGATAGGCGTTCCACCAGGCGCGGTTCAGCTCCACACGCCGCAACCTGCCGTGGAACAAAGGCCACAGGATGGCGTTGGAGAATCCTCGATAGTACCGATCGACCTCATCGACGGACAGTGACACGGGATGAAGTCGCAGCTCACCGTGGTCGAAGGGCCTCGGTCGCACAGCATCGGGGCCTGCCCATCAGCATTGATTTCGATCGGCAACCGGTTGGCTGCGACGCCGAGTCCCTTCATCGGTGAACATGCCTTTCAATGCTTCGATCGATCCGTCCGCTGTACCCGATCATAAGCGAGTCAAAACGCTTTCGGTTCCGAGGTGCCCGGCGACTGCTGCATGGCGGTAGGAATGGGTGTGCAGAAAATGGTGATTGCGGTCGATGTCGACGGAACGCTCTTCGACGGCTCCGGTGTGGCCGATGAAGCGGTCGAGGCGCTCACCCAGGCCCACGCTGACGGTCACACGCTGGTCATCGTCACCGGCAGGCGATGGGAAGGGCTCGACCTCGTCGTTCCGGCGATCGTAGCCATTGCCGACCGTGTCGTGTGCGAGGAGGGCGGGGTGATGGTCGACGTGAGCACGGGGCGACTCGTGCTGCTCGCCGAGCCGGTCGAGCCCGAACTGGTAGCCGGCTTGATCGATGCAGGCGTCACTTCGCTGGACATCGGCCATGTCGTCATCGGTGCACCGACGACTTCGCTCGCGGTCGTCATCGAAGTGCGCGATCGCCTCGCAAGCAGCAGGATCATCGTGACGAACAAGAGCTCCATCGCCCTTGCTCCGAGGGGAAGCGACAAAGGAACCGGGCTCCGAGCAGCGATTGCCGAACTGCAGATGCAGCAACTCCCGATCTTGGCGATCGGTGACGCGGAGAACGACTTGCCGATGTTCGCTGTGGCGACGATCGCCGTCGGTGTCGCTAATGCCGACGACGCTGTTCGAGCAGCTGGCGTGCCACTGACAACGGCGAGCGTCGGTCTGGGTGTCGCCGAGGCTCTTCGGGAATTCGTTCCGCGATCATCGGCGGGATGACCGGCATCTCTCGTGTGTCATGGAGGCGACCGGCGGGTCGCTCGACGAGTTCGCGCACGGTGACGATGCCGTCGTCGATGCGCACGTTGAACCGCCGATCGACCAGGCGCACGCCGGCCAGCAACAGATCGTCCTGGATCGCGCCCGGTATCGGCACCACCTTCAATCCGGCGGCGTCGTCGGGTTCGAGCCCGAGCATGATGCGCAACAGCAGGAACGGCGTCGCCGCGGACCAGGCCTGCGGCGAGCATGACGTCGGGAACGGAACCGGGGTCTCGACATCTGCCCGATCGAGCCCGGAGAACAGCTCCGGCAACCGACCGTTCCACGCCTCCGACGCCGCGAACAGTCCTCTCGCAACGGTCAGGGCGTCGGCGTCGAAACCGTACGCCTTCAACCCGGCAGCACACAGTGCGCCATCGTGGGGCCACACCGTGCCGCAGTGGTAGCTCATCGGGTCGTACGCCACTTCGTCGTTGGCCAGCGTCCTGATGCCCCACCCGTTCCACATCTGCGGTGACATCAACTTCGCGGCGACGCGCTCGGCGCGCTCGACGGGAACGATTCCGCTCCACAGGCAGTGACCCATGTTCGACGTCAGCGAATCCACAGGCTTCTTGTCGGGCCCGAGCGCGACGGCGTACCAACCGAGGTCTTCGAGCCAGAAATCACGATTGAACCTCTCTTTCAACTGCGCGGCGAGCAGTTGGTGGCGCGTCGCGACGTCGACCTCACCGAGCCTCAGCGCGATGGCCGCCCGGGCGCGGTGAGCTGCGTACGCATACGCCTGTACTTCGCAGAGGGCCAGCGGGGCCTCTGCCACCTGGCCGTTGTGATACCGAATCCCGTCGGCCGAGTCCTTCCAGCCCTGATTCGACAAACCACGATCCGAGGTCTTCTGGTACTCGATGTATCCGTCGCCGTCGCGGTCGCCGTACCTCTCCATCCACGCCAGGGCCCGATCGGCATGGGGTAGCAGGGTGCGCAACACGTCGTCGCCCAGACCCCATCGGCTGAGCTCACCGAGCAACATGACGTACAGGGGTGTCGCATCGGCAGAGCCGTAGTACGTGCTGCCTCCAGTCAGGGTCGGAGCGTCGACACCGAGGTACCGGGTTTCGTGCATGATGCGACCCGGCTCTTCCTCGGTGATCGGATCAACCTGATGCCCTTGCAGTTCACCGAGTGCTTCGAGCACCCCGATTGCCAACGTCGGGTCGACGGGCAGAGTCATGTACGCACTGATCAAGGCGTCGCGGCCGAACAGGGTCATGTACCACGGGGCGCCGGCAGCGATCACCGGCTTGCGGCGGCCCGTCGGGTCGTGCAAGCGCAAAGCGCCGATGTCTTCGATGGAGCGGTCGTACGCCGCGCTGAGGTTGCGGTCGGCGCTGCGCAACTTCGGGACCGACGCCAGCCAACCCTCGCTGCGGGTCTCGGCATTGGGCAGGTTGGGATGATGGTGGCGGCGTTCGATCCATGAGCTGCCGAGGGCCACGGTGAGATCGAGCTGCAGCTGGCAAACGCCGTGCGGCTCGATGGTGACGCTCCAGACGAAGCCCCGCGTGGACACATGCACGGGCGGCCCGTCGACGCTCAACTCGGCCTGGCGGTGCACCTCCCCGAGGCGCCATCCGAACAAGAGGCTGTGCTCGCGCACCTCCAACGAATGCTCCCCTTGACTGCTCGGACGACCTTCCTTGATCGCGAACACGTCGGCAAAATCCGCCGCCACCTCCAACTCGACAACTGTCGACACCGGTGTCGCGCCGGTGTTGCGCAACTCGACCTGCTCGTGCCACACGGATCCGAGCTGCCGGCGCCTGACAACGAGAACTCGAGGCTCGGTATGGTTCGCGGGGATCGAGCGGCCGACGAACGTCGCGCCACTCGCGTCGGTGAGGTTGACCGCCAAGGACTCCACGGTCACCCCGCCGACGAGCAGCCGGGCCTGGCTCAACACCCTCATGTCGGCGAAGAACACCCCGTGGGTGGGATTGGTGCTGAAGTCACCCGACCGGCCGCTGAGGCAAAAAGTCTGTCCATCGACCAGAGTGACCAGTCCACTCGGATCCCCGAGGCTCGTCGGCTCGGTGGCCAGAACCCATGGGCTCGGCTGAACCTGGCTGGAACTCATCTGTCTACGTTATGCCCATGACCGAGCGAGTTAACCCCATGATCTTCGTCGACTTCCCCTGCCCGGACCCCGAGGCCATGTCGAACTTCTACGCCACCTTGTTCGGTTGGACGTTCAATCGGCGACCGGCGGGCGAGTTTCACGAGATCCTTCCGGGCGTGAAACCCAACCTCGGCATCCACCACAGCGAGGTTGCGATGAAGGGTCCGGTGCCACGGATCTACGTGATGGTCGACGAGCCTCCGGCCTACCTGGCCCGAGCGGTCGAGATGGGTGCCACGGTGCTCTGGGAGGAACGGACTTGGGATGAGTTCAATGCCCGGTTCGCCGCGTTTCGCGATCCGTGGGGCGCCGAGATCTGTCTGTGGCGCGACAAGGGCACGTATCAGCCCGGCGCCAAGTCGTAGACAGCGATCCGTCGTCTCAGGCGGTGAACTCGTCGACTGCCAACGGCGTTGCGACGTCGGCCCGAACGAGTCTCATGATGTGGGAGGCGCGCCCCTCCCAGGTGGTTGGCGGGCCGACGCGGAAGAACGGCGAGCGCAGGTTGCGCATCAGCCCCGTCACCATCGTGGTGTCTTCCTGGTTCGTCAGCTCCAGGTTGGTGAGATCGGCCTCCTGCTCGTCGATGCTCCGGCCGCGGCCGTAGATCCTCGAGAACAGCCGGGTTCGGTCGGGTGCGATCGGGTCGGCGCGAACGAGGATCAAGATGGTGCCGTACGGGAGCGGCGTGAGGTTGGGGTAGATGAAATCGGCGTAGTGCCCGCGGAGCGCTTCGTCGTCGAGGTCGACGCGCCCGCCCGACGGATCGGATGACTCGGTATGTGGCTTGTAGCCGCTGCACGTGCGCCCCTCGAAGCGCACGATCGTCTCCAAGGAGCGGCGCTGGTCGTTGAGCCGGCGATGCACGAAGCGCACGTGGTAGTCGTCGTTCGAGTTCTCGACGAAGGCCTTCCAGTTGATCGGGTACTCCTGGTCGAGCTCGCGGTAGTACCGAGTGAAGTCCTGGAACCCGTAGCGGTCGTAGCGAAGTGCCAACGGGGCGATCCATTCCCGAAACGAAGGCGCCCGATGCGACAGGCACCCGAACACCAACTTGTCCCACGCCGTCTCGATACGTATCGGGACGAGCCCGTACTCGGCGGCGTCGATGCCGTCGGGATACATGCGGACGCGATCAGGAATGCCGACCAGCCGGCCGTTCAGGTCGTACGTCCAGTTGTGATACGGACACGTCATGGTCGAACCGCAGTTGCCGGCCGGCTCGAACAACACCCCCGAGGCACGGTGCCGGCAGTTGTTCAGAAAGCCGCGGATCTCTCCTTCTGCGGTTCGCACGACGAGCACGGGCTGAGCACCGATCTGGCCGGTGATGAAGTCGCCGGGCTTCTGCAGGTCCTCCGTGTCGCCGAGCCACACCCAAGAGCGGGCGAACACACGCACCATCTCCAGGTCGAACAGGTCGCGGTCGTAGACCTCCCACGGCTGCAGCATCGGTGTGACGGTGCTCGGCACCAGGCCGTCGGTCTCTCTCGCTGACTGATCCATCAACACATCCATGAACACTAGGTTGTCGACATGTCTCAGCACCGAAAGGGAGAGAGCCGATGAACAGCGTCGTCGTACCGGGAGGAAGGGCTCGCGCCGTCCACGTGCAGGCGGGCGACACGGTACGCGTGGTCAACACCCACGGTACGCAGGTCGTCGACTTCTGGGCGGTACGCGCCGACCGACCGGAGATTGCCCTGTCGATGCAGCACTCGCGCATTCGCTGGCGAAACCTGCGCCCCAAGCCCGGCGACGAGATGCTCGACGAGGAGCGGGCGACGATGCTCACGCTGCTCGAAGACACCAGCCCTGGCGTACACGACACCGTGATCGCCGCCTGCGATCCGTTCCGCTACGCCCAACTCGGTGCAGCGCCCGATCACCGCTCGTGTTGCACCAACTTCGCCGAGGCACTGGCCGACCTGTCGATCGCCCGGGTGACGCCGGTCCCGGCGCCCTTGAACCTGTTCATGAACATCCCCTGGGACTTGGAGGGCAACATCACGTTCGAGCCGACGGTCTCGGCGCCGGGCGACAGTGTGCTGTTCCGCGCCGAAGTCGACGTCGTCGTGATCGCCTCGGCCTGCCCGATGGACATCGTGCCGATCAACGGCCCCGGCGGCGGCACCCCGGTCGACGTCGAACTCATCCTGTCCTAGGTTCGGCAGCGAGGTGAGATAAATGGGTACGGCCCGAGACCGACGTAGTCCTGAGTGCGTTTGCGTGCTTGACGTACCGAAGTCCCAGAATCCAGCGCACGAGATCAACCAGGCAGTTCCGTGTCGGAAAACGTCGTGTGCGGTACTTGCGTCGTCAGAGGAACCTCGCTGCAACGACGCAAGTAGCGCAGAGCGCCGGCTCCGGAACCTCGACGCAAGCACGATCACGCGTACAGAACGCCAAGTGCAACGACGCCACTTGCTTTATGGAGCTAGCTCGATAAATCCATTAGGAAGAAGCGCCGAACGACGGCAGTTCTGGCGCGTGGCGGAAGTTAGGTTCCGGGGATGGACAACCTTTCACGCGAGGCCGAGGAAGCAACCGGAATGCTTGCCGGGCTGACGGTTCGGGTCGTGCGGCGTCACCGGCCATCGGAGCTACTGATCGAGTTCGAGGATGGAACAAGGCTGTTCATCGACGGCGAAGGGGCACTCGATCTCTCGATCACGGGCGGGCAGAACGACTAGCGCCGAGCGACTGGCAGATATGCGCCGTCCGTCCCCTCCACAAGCTCATGTTGGCGTCATCGCGATCTGGAGCCGACGGTAGACCTCGTCGATCGACACTGTCAGGTCGTCGATACGCAATATGACAAGCCCACCGACGAGTATCCATGACTGGCCGAGAACCACTGCGTCGATCGGGCCAGCAGGCGTCAGGATGGCCGGCGCGAGTCCGACCCCGCCGCGCAGGGAGACCGATTTCAGCGGAACGCCGCAGCGTTGGCGCAGAAGGACAGTGCCACTCTCGATTGGTGCGGACGATGGTTCGAGTTCGGGCATCGGGTCCGGGGGATCTGTTGTGAACGTGATGGTCGTGTAGCCATTGTCGTCGTCGAGCTGGACAACGACCGGTATCGGCGCGACGGTCCAACGCACTCGATGTTTGTCGTAGTTGTTGAACAGACGCAGCAGCTCCAGAGGATGCTGGTTCAGCAAGCCGGCACCGGGCTGCAGAAACCCGTCGCCATTTCCATATGGCTGGAATGCTCTGACATGATCCACGAGCAAGTCATACGCATGCTGAAGGCCGCGTCGCGCCGCAACCTCGAAGTCGCCTGCGTGCGAAACGATAGGAAACTCGATCGAGCGAGCCTCGTGCTCCGTGAGGTGTCTGCCGGCCGCTAGCTCCGCTGCTTCGTAGACAACGTTGTTCAAACCGGACCGAAGGTGGTGAGCCACCTCGCACATGATCGACGACCACTCCTCCAGCGGGGGCGGATCAAACTCGTCAAGGACTAGCTCCCAGGTGCAATCCTGGTCCTGCAGGCGAACGTGCATCGTTGGCTGCGGTTGCCAAGCAGCCGTCGCTGCCACGAGTTCGGCTAGTTGTGACGCGACGCCTGGCGGATTCGCGCTTCAGCTGTGGTCATACGCCGATCGTCGCGCATACGCAGGGGCGCCGATTCTCAACCAGGCAGTTCCGCGGCTGCACAGTTCGACCCACCCTGTCAGTTGTCGGTGACGTAGCCCTCGACATCGATCACCGCGTCAGTTTCCACGGAGCTGAACAAGCAGAACCGGCTCGTGCCACCCGTCGACACCAACGCCCGGTTGGCAACGATCACCCCGACGGTGACGTTCAGGTTCGACGCCGTCGGCACCGTGGATCCGCACGGATAGAGCGTCAGGAAACCGCTACCGGAAGAGTCGACGGCCGTGAGGTTGACGATCGCTGCTTCGCGAGCCGTGCCGAGATCGACGATCAGCGATTGGCCAGGCCCGATGCGTTCGGTGTCGCGGGTGTCGAGGATGCGCAGCGGATCAACTGCCGTGGTCGCGCCGCCGGCCGTGCTGTGCACCGCTTGGAGGTCGACGACCAGGTCGGTGGCGGTACTTGAGTACACGCACAACTCGCCATCACCGAGCGCCACGGTCGCCGATGCTGCAACGTCGTGCCCGGCTGTGACGTTGAGATTCGACGTCGACGGCGGAACGACCACGTTCGCGCACGGCCCGGGCAGCACGCTGATGAAGCCGCTTCCTTGCGGCGCCGCCGCGGTGACGTTGACGGTCGCCGCCATGGCGCTTGTCGCACCAGGCAGCGA
Source organism: Ilumatobacteraceae bacterium (assembly GCA_036262105.1). Classification (GTDB taxonomy): domain Bacteria; phylum Actinomycetota; class Acidimicrobiia; order Acidimicrobiales; family Ilumatobacteraceae; genus JAENVT01. Next base: position 13,778 of record DATAJN010000512.1, on the reverse strand, counting down.
CCCGACGTCGACGGTCAGCAGGCCACCGACATCGAGCCGATGCTGCGCTACGGCCAGCGCTTCTGGCTCGCCCGGTCGCGTGTCGACCAACCGCGTTGGAGAGATGGGCATCGTTCGCAGACCAGTGGCTGAGATCCAGCCGCTGACATCGACCACGACGTCGGTGGCTTGCGGCGAGAACACGCACAGCGCCCCGGCGCCGAGACGGACGATCCCGGAATTGGCGACGATCGACAGCGCGACAGCGTTGACCATCGATGCGATCGGCGGAGCACCTCCGCACGGATACACCGTGAGGAACGTGTCGGCACACGGCTCGACAGCGGTGACGGAAACCACCGCCGCCGTGGCGTTCGCGGGCACGCTGTTCAGGCCGGCGATGGGCACGGTGAGAACCCGGCCGGCGCCGAGCTTGCCGGGCATGTCGCGCGTGTCGACGACACGCGCAGGAGTTCGCAAGAGCTGCACACCGCCGACGACTGCTGCGCCAGCGCTCGCCGCCCCGCCCGGAGCCGGCGAACCGGACCACGTGCCCGAGATGCATCGCTCGGGCACCAGTTGGTCGAGTGTGTCGCCGATCAGATCGGCCATCGCTGCCGCGGCCTGCCCGCCGAGATGAATGCCGTCGCCCGAGAACCAGCTCGCCGGCAGGTTCGCGCTCCGCGAAGCCCAGTCGGCGATCACCAGTTCCGGATCGGTGCGGCTGCGCAGAACCGCGTTGCTCCGACGGTATTGGCCGACGTTGCCTGCCTCGCGATAGGTCAACCAGATCACGTGGTGGATGCCTTGCTGGCCGGCCTCGGCAATCATGGCGTCGACCGCAGCCCCGACGCCGAACGGTCCGTCGGATTCATCGTTGTAGCCCGCGGCGACCACCAAGGCGCGGTCGTACTGGCCCGCCTTGGCCCGGAGCACAGTGATGGCGTTGGTGGGCGCCGTGGCCGGTGGGATGCGGCAACTGGCGGCGATCAACCTCCGGCAGCCGGCGGTGTCGAGGATGAATGAATGGCGCACTGCCAACGCTTGTCTGCCGGCGGTGCTGTAGCCCTGCGCCAATCCGTTGAGCACCGAATCACCGATCAGCAACGCCTCCACCGGCGCCGGCGCGGCTCGGACCGTGATCGGTGTTGTTGTGTGGGCGAGCCCACTGAAGATGAGCGCCACGAGAGCACGAGCCACCATCGGCATGCGTCGTGGTGAGCTGGCGCGCATCCTCGCACCATAGGCGGTGGATGCGTATGGTTGCGGCTGATGAGTGAGGCTGCCGCCGCAACCACCCAAGTGCGGCAGTCGCCCTGGGCGCCCCTTCGTCACACGGTGTTTCGAGCGCTCTTCATCGCCCAGTTGGCCTCCAACATCGGCACGCTCATGCAGAGCGTCGGATCCGCATGGCTGATGGGCGACCTCGGTGCTTCGTCGTTCCTCATCGCGCTCGTTCCGACCGCCAGCATGCTGCCTGTGCTGCTCGTGGGCATCCCGGGAGGCGCGCTCGCCGACATCTTCGATCGGCGCCGGTTGTTGATCGGCGGCCAGCTTTGGATGATGGCATGCGCCGCGGCGCTCGCCGCCATGACGTTTGCCCATGTGGTCACCCCCACCAGCCTGCTGGCTCTCACCTTCGGCTTGGGCGCCGGATCGGCATTGACCTTTCCTGCTTTTCAGGCCATCCAACCCGATCTCGTCCCGCAGAACGAGTTTCGACAAGCGTTCGCTCTCGGCTCACTGACGTTCAACGTAGGCCGCGCCGTTGGGCCTGCCATTGGTGGTCTCGTCGTCGCCATCGGCGGTCCTGGTTGGGTGTTCCTGATCAACGCCGTGTCATTCCTGGCGATCGTCGGCGTGCTGGTGTGGTGGCGCCGGCCGAAGACCGAGACACAGGTGCCCGCCGAGACGTTCAGCGGGGCGATGCGAGCGGGTCTGCGTTACGCGGCTCACTCCCCCAACCTTCGCGGCGTGCTGACGCGAACGGCACTGTTCTGCCTTCCCGCAGCGGCGCTCCAGGCGCTGTTGCCGATCGTGGCTCGTGGGCGTCTCGGATTGAGCAGCGGAGGCTACGGGTTGCTGCTCGGTTGCTTCGGCGTGGGCGCTGCCGCGGCCGCAGTGATCAGACCGCGCTTGGATCACCGCTTCAACCACGACCAGCTCGTCTATCAATCGTCGCTGGCTCTGGCGGCCACACTCGTTGTCGAGGGAACGAGCAGGATCCCGTGGCTCACGGGGCTGGCCATGCTCCTTGGTGGCCTGGCGTGGGCCACCGCGTTGACCAGTACTGGGGTGGCCTCATTCGCCGTCCTGCCGGAGTGGGTGCGCGCCCGAGGCATGGGCCTGTACATGCTCGTGCTATCGGGTGCGGTCGCGCTGGGCAGCGCGGCGTGGGGTGCGTTCGCCAACGTCAACCTCACCTCGGCACACCTGGCCGCAGCGACCGCAATGGTCCTCAGCATCGCCTCCGGGTTGCGTTGGCGCCTCGGTGCGGCGCACGGTCTCGATCTCAGCCTGGTGCCCACCGATGATCCAACGGTCATCATCGTGCCTCACCCCACCGATGGTCCGGTGCTTGTCACGGTGATGTACGAAGTTCCGGGCGACGATGTCGACGCGTTCACCGAAGCAATGCGTCTGGTCGAGCGCCATCGACGGCGAACCGGTGCCTTTCGATGGGGCCTGTATCGCGATCTCGCCACACCGCACCGCTTCATCGAAACGTTCACCGTCGAGTCGTGGGGCGAGCACCTGCGTCAGCACCGCCGCACCACGGTGAACGCCGAGGACCGCTTTCTCGACCCCGTCCGTCGCTACCTCGGCTCGAGCGTGGTGGTGGCCCACTACCTCTCGGCCTATGGACCGGGTGGAAACACGCAGACAGGACACGCCACGGCCGAGGCGTTTGAGCAAGACCAGCGCCTGACCGGAGAGCCATAGGTCCCTGGACAGGTCGTATCGGATGCGGAATGCTTGAAGCGTGGCCAATGGTCTCGTACTCGCCCCGGCCGAACGCGGCGTGGACGAGCTGATCGCAACTCTGGGACGCCGCGGCTACACCGTGATCGGCCCGCGGGTGCGTGACGGGGCGATCGTGCTCGACGAGCTCCGCGATTCACGAAGTCTTCCTGTCGGCTGGACCGACGAGCAAGAGGCAGCCACGTACCGGGTGCACCGGCACGACGATCGATCGCTCTTCGCCTACGCGGTCGGGCCGCAATCGCCACGCCGCTACCTGTCGCCGCCGAGAAGGACCCTGTGGTCCGCGGTCCGCGTCGATGACAGCTTCCAGTTCTACGACGACGTCGCTGAACCACCTGCGTATGCGTTCCTCGGCGTGAAGGCATGCGAGCTCGCCGCGATCGCCGTACAGGATCGGGTGTTGCGCGATGGCCCGTATCCCGACCCGGCATACGTTCGAGCGCGCGAGCGCGCCTTCTTCGTCGGAGTGAATTGTGCCAGCCCGGCCTCCACGTGCTTCTGCACATCGATGGGCACCGGACCAATGGTCGAGGTTGGCCACGACCTCGCGGCGACCGAGCTGCTCTCACACGATGCGCACGAGCTGCTCGTCGAGGTCGGCAGCGAGCGCGGTGCCGAGGTGCTCGCCGAAGTCCAGTCGATGGTCTCATGGCGCCCTGCAACCGAGGCTGACCTCACTGCGAAGGATCACGTCCTCACCGAGACTGCCGTGAAGATGACACGACGCCTCGAACCGACGGTCGCCCGCGATGTGCTGATCGCCAACCTCGAGCATCCGCGCTGGGACGACGTTGCCGAGCGCTGCCTGTCGTGCACCAATTGCACGCTCGTGTGCCCGACATGCTTCTGCTTCGCGGTGGAAGACGTCAACTCGCTCGATGGCGACAGGGCCGAGCGCGTGCAGCGATGGGACTCGTGCTTCACGCTGGGCCATTCGATGCTGCACGGCGCCGGCAGCGTGCGCGGCGACACTCGTTCGCGGTACCGGCAATGGCTGACCCACAAGCTGTCCACCTGGTGGGACCAATTCGGCGAGTCGGGTTGTGTCGGATGTGGCCGTTGCATCACCTGGTGCCCGGCGGGTATCGACCTCACCGAAGAGGTCGCCGCGATAGCGCGAAAGAAGGAACCATGAACCTCACATCGATCCGCGATCTGCTCGCCGCGCAACCCGTGCTCCTCGATCTCGAGCCCGCGGACATCGACCTGATGGCAGGGTGCGCACGCAACCAGGTGTTCGAGGCCGGCACCTTCCTCGCCCATGAAGACGAGCCTGCCAACCACTTCTTCGTTGTCCGTGAGGGAAAGGTGGCGCTCGAACTTCACTCATCGACGGGATCGTTGCTGATCGAAACGATCGGCTCCGGTGATCTGGTCGGGTGGTCGTGGCTGTTTCCGCCGTACGTTTGGGCCTTCGATGTCGAAGCAGTCGCGACGACGAAGGCCATCGTGATCGACGCCTCGTGCCTTCGCGACAAGTGCGAGACCGACCCCGCATTTGGCTATCGCGTGATGAAACGATTCGCCCAGGTCATCGTCGACCGGCTGCAGATGACACGGGTTCGGCTACTCGATCTCTACGGAGCGGGCAATGCCCGCTGACCTCGCTGCCACCGTCGCCGCCCCCTTCACGGGGCCCATGGTGCCGTTGGGCTACAGGGTCACGGATCGCCGTGAAGACACGGCTGACTCGGTGACGCTGTCTCTCGTGCCGATCGACGACTCCATCGACGACCCCGAGCCCGGCCAGTTCACGATGCTTTACGTGTTCGGCGTTGGTGAGGTGCCCATTTCCGTGAGCGGCTGCCCGCGCCACGAGGGCGTCTTGATGCACACCGTGCGCGCCGTTGGCGCAACTTCGCGGGCCCTCTGCCGCCTCGGGCCCGGCTCAGCAGTTGGAGTGCGCGGCCCATTCGGCGTTGGATGGGATGTGTCCTCTGCCGAGGGTTCCGACGTGTTGATCGTCGCGGGCGGGATCGGTCTTGCTCCGCTGCGGCCCGTGATCCGCGAGGTGCTCGCCGGCCGCGAGCGGTTTGGGCATGTCGCCATACTCATCGGGGCGCGCGCTCCCGACGAGTTGTTGTACGCCGACGAGATCGCGCGGTGGCGTGCTCTGCCCGATGTGCACGTCGAGATCACGGTCGATGCGGCCACACACGGTTGGACAGGCAACGTCGGTCTCGTCACCACGTTGCTCGAGCGGCTTCCGACCACACCGAGCTTGACGACAGCGTTCGTGTGCGGACCCGAGGTGATGATGCGCGTGGTAGCTCGCAACATTGTGGACTCCGGCGCCGACGCCGGCAAGGTGCGTCTATCGCTGGAACGCAACTTTCAGTGCGCCGTGCGACAGTGCGGCCATTGCCAGCTCGGGCCACTGTTCGTCTGTGCCGACGGCCCGGTTGTCAGCTGGACCACCGCTGCGGGATTGTTGGCGGTGCGACGATGGTGACGTCGACCACCAAGCCAACCATCGCGGTGTGGAAGTTCGCATCGTGCGACGGATGCCAGTTGACGCTCCTCGACTGCGAGGACGAACTGCTGGCGGTCACCGACCGAGTGCAGATCGCCTACTTCCTCGAAGCGACTCGGGCGACGATCGCTGGACCATACGATCTGTCGATCGTCGAAGGCTCGGTCACCACGGAGCACGACATCGAACGAATCCGCACGATCCGCGAGTCGTCGCGGTTCCTCGTCACGGTCGGCGCGTGCGCCACGTCGGGCGGCATACAGGCGTTGCGGAACTACTCCGACATCGACGAGTACCTGGGCATCGTCTACGCCACGCCATCGTTCATCTCCACGCTGGCCACATCGACTCCGATCAGCGATCACGTTCACGTCGACTTCGAGTTGCGCGGCTGCCCGATCGACAAACATCAACTGCTCGAAGTGCTCACCGCCTTCATCGGCGAGCGCCGGCCAAACGTCGCAGGCCACAGCGTTTGTGTGGAATGCAAGTTGCGCGGCAACGTGTGCGTGATGGTGTCCAACGGCACGCCGTGCCTCGGCCCGGTCACCCATGCGGGTTGTGGGGCCCTGTGCCCGTCGTACGCACGGGGTTGCTACGGCTGCTTCGGGCCAGCGGAGGACTCGAACCCCACATCGATGAGCGAGCAGCTGGAACGACTGGGTGTGGCTCGCATCGACCTCGTGCGGATGCTTCGCACCTTCAACACCAATGCCGAACCCTTCCGAGCGGAGAGCGAACGCCTCACTGCGCAACGAGGCCCGGCGTGACGCAACGGCCCGACACCGATCGGACGTTCACGGTCGAGGCGCTCGCCAGGGTCGAGGGCGAAGGGGCGATGCACGTCGTGATCCGCGACGGCCAGGTGCGGCTCGTCCAGCTGCGCATCTACGAGCCGCCGAGGTTCTTCGAGGCGTTCCTGCGTGGTCGGGCCTACACGGAGCCGCCCGACATCACCGCCCGCATCTGTGGCATCTGCCCGGTCGCCTACCAGATGAGCTCGTGCAACGCGATCGAGGCAGCCTGCGGCATCACCGTCGACGGGATGCTCGGTGATCTGCGACGGCTCCTGTACTGCGGCGAGTGGATCGAAAGCCACACGCTGCACATCTATCTGCTGCACGCGCCCGATTTCTTCGGCTACGACGGCGCCATCGAACTGGCCGGCGCCCACCGCGCTCTCGTCCAACGTGGTCTCGACCTGAAGAAGATCGGCAACCAGCTGGTGGACCTGCTCGGAGGCCGAGCGATACATCCGGTCAACGTTCGGATCGGCGGCTTCTACCGGGTCCCGACCGAGGCCGAGTTGCAGGCATTCAGACCGCGATTGGAGCACGCCCGAGACCTCGCTCTCGAGACGGTCCGATGGGTGGCCGGGTTCGACTTCCCCGATCATCAATGGCACGGCGAGCTGGTTGCGCTCCGCCAACCTGGTGAGTACCCGATCACTCGTGGCCGGCTCGTGTCGACCATGGGTCTCGACATCGGCCCCGAAGAGTTCGACCAGCACGTCGTGGAAGAGCACGTCGAGCACTCGACAGCGCTCCACGCCCGCATTCTCTCGCGCGGCGAATATCTGCTCGGTCCGCTCGCCCGCTTCGCCCTGAACTACGACGAGCTCACCCCGTTGGCCCGCGACGCTGCGGTCGCCGCAGGGTTGTCGTCGGACGAACGCAACCCCTTCCGCTCGATCGTGGTTCGCGCTGTCGAGGTCCTGCACGCCTGCGACGAGGGCTTGGCCATCATCGACCGCTATCGGGAGCCCGATCGTCCGGCGATCGACGTGCAACCGCGGGCAGGAGTCGGCCACGGCTGGACCGAGGCGCCGCGGGGAATGCTGTTGCATCGCTACGAACTCGACGACGAGGGCACGATCCTCACGGCGCGGATCGTTCCCCCGACCTCGCAGAACCAGGCAGGCATCGAACGCGACTTGTTCCACTTCGTCGAAGAGAACCTCGATCTCGTCGACGACGAGCTCGGTCATCGTGCCGAGCAGGTCATACGCAGCTACGACCCGTGCATCTCCTGCGCGACTCACTTCCTCGACCTCACTGTCGACCGCTCTTGACTCCGCGCATCGTTCTCATCGGTGTTGGCAACCCATGGCGCGGCGATGATGGAGTCGGCCGAGCCGTCATAGAGACAGCGGTCGGGAGGCTCGAACCCGACGTCGAGGTTGTCGAAGCAGATGGAGAGCCCAGTCGCCTGATCGAGGCGTGGACCGATGTCGACCTCGCCGTCGTGGTCGATGCGGTACGCAGCGGCGCCGTGCCGGGAACGATTCACGTATGGCGTGACAAGAGTGCACTCGCTCGTGCCGCTCCGTCGATCGGCAGCCATGCGCTCGGCGTGGCCGATGGCATCGCTCTCGGCGGCGCACTCGACCGCTTACCGAGCACGCTGGTCGTGGTCGGCATCGAGGTCGGGGAGACCTCGCTCGGTCTCGGTCTGTCAGCCGCGGTCGCTGCCAAGCTCGACGACGCTGCCGACACGATTTGTGGAATCGTCGATGAATGGCTGGCTGCGGAGTCGCTCGCTCAAGCAGGTTCCAAGGCGACGTCGTCGCCCGGGCTCAACGAGTAGTCGACGTCACCTCCAGCTGCTCGTGCCCCGCGAAGCTTCAACACGCGCCGGCCGCCGCTGTCGATCAGCAAAGCGACGCCCAGCAGAGCGATTGCCACGATGCCGTCGAGCCACCAGTGGTTGCCCGTGGCGGAAACAGCGAGCATCGTCATGATCACGTGGAAGAGGGCCACCCAGCGCCAGCGACTGGTGCCGGCAGCGACCACGCCGAACGACACGACCGCTGCCCAGCCGACGTGGATCGACGGCATCGCTGCGAACTGGTCGGATACGCCGGTGCCGACCGGACCGTAGACCGACAACCCGAAACGCGAGGACAGATCGATGTATCCGAGATCGGCGAGGAACCGCGGAGGGGCGACCCTGATGAACCGGATGATCACGCAGAATGCGGTCAGGATGGCCAGAGCGTTTCGCCAGTGGGAGTAGCGGTCGCGATGGCTCACGAACAGCCAGACCATGAACGTGATCAGAGCCGGGACGTGAAGAATGGCGTAGTAGTAGTTCATGAACCGTCCGAGCCATTCGTGAGCGAGCACGAAGTGCTGCAGCGACAGCTCGCTGGGAATACGAAGGTCGTGTTGGAGTCGATTGATCTGGCGGGCCCGCTCGATTGCACCCTGCTGTCGATCGAGCGGCAGCACCCTGGCCAGCCGCCACACCGAGTACAGCGCCGACATCAAGCTCAGCTCGACGGCTGCGGGCAACAGGATCGAACGCAGCCTCGTCGGGCGTGTTCGTCGGACAACGACCGCCGTGAGACCGCACAGCACTGCGGCTACCGCAGCTTGGTCCCACGTCGGCCAATCCATGTCGGGAAAGCCTGCCGGACAAGCCGGGGCATCTGCAAGGCGCTTCGCGGCTCAGGTTCGCAGCGCGGGAAATAGGCCTGGCAGCCCCTTCGCCCCAACCTGGTACAGCGCCACCGCCTCGGGCAGGCCGCGCAGCTTGTACGAGCCGAGCGACTTGAAGCGCACCCCCTCGGGAGCCGACGCCTTGACGGCCTCGCGAGTGTTGGCCGACACGACGACCTGGCCGCCGTGACCGACCGCGGTGATGCGTGACGCGGTGTGCACATCCATCCCGATGTAGTTGTCGGGCGTCGACGTCGGATACCCACTGTGGATACCGATGCGCACGCGCACGTCGAGGTCGTCGGACCACGAGCGGCCGAGCAACTCGCGTTGCATCGTGATGGCCGCATCGACTGCACACCGTGGCGCTTCGAACACGGCGAAGAACTCGTCGGCTCGAGCCTCGACCTCATGGCCACCGGAGCCGTCGACCGAACGGCGCAGGATCGCCCAGACCTCGTCGATCAGTTCCCGATACCGCTCGCCCAGGTGTTGCACCAGAGCCGTCGAACCCTCGATGTCGGTCATCAACATCGTCACAAAGCCCGACGGCAGTTGAACCAGCGGCTCGTCGCGCTGGCCGAGCGTTCGCTCGGTCTGCAACTGCCCGGCAATGAAGCCGACCGGAACGATCTTGAACCTCTTTGCCGCGTTGAGCAGCCGCAGGCGCGCTTGTTCGCGGGCGCGTTCGGTTTCGAACCCGACCTGGCCGAAGCGTACGAGGGCGTTGCGGACGTGAGCGGCGTCGTGGATCGGCAGCCGGCGCCGCCCGCTGGTATCGATGTAGGCAAACGCGCGGTCGGGCAATGCCGCACGTTCCCTCGGGTCGAGACGAGGCATGTGACGACCCTACCAAGGGGGTGTCATACGGTTCCCTGGCCGGCGATCAGATCACGGTGAGGCTGGCCACGAGGTCGGCCACGGCGTCGACCACCCTGGGCAGTGCCGCCTCGACCAGCGGCGACAGGCGATCACCGATCTCCAACGACTGCACACCACAACTGACGACGAACACGTCGGCTGCTCGCCCGTACAGCTCGTGGGCGAGTGCGACGAGGACGCCCGGACCGAGGTGATGCGACCACGTGCTCTCGCCGGCAGTCGCCCGCGCGACGCGGCTCACGGCCAGGTCACCGGGGGCCGAACCGCTCGTTGAGTCGACGAGCACCACGAGTGTCGCCGTACTGATGTCGAGGGCCAGCTCGAGCGTCAGCTGATGCCGTTGGAGCACCACCACGCCATCGAAACGCGGGTCCTGGGCCAAGCGTTCGGCAGCGTGCCAGCCGAGCCCGTCGTCGGTACGTAGCGCATTGCCGTACCCCACGACCAGGACCCCGTCGATCACCTCACGAGCTCGTCGAGCACCTCTCCGGCCGGGCCGAGGAGCTGGACATGAAGAGCCATCTGGCCGAGTGCGTGCGTCGAACACGAAAGACACGGGTCGAAACAGCGGATGACGGCTTCGACTCGGTTCAGCATCGGTTCGGTGAGCTGTGCACTCTTGACGTAGCGCTTGGCGACTTGGAGCACGCTTCGGTTCATCGCCAGGTTGTTGTGACCAGTGGCGATCACGAGGTTCGCCCACTCGACGAGCCCATCGGCGTCAACCTTGTAGTGATGCAAGAGGGTGCCACGAGGTGCCTCGGAGACCCCGATCCCCTCGTCGCTGTTGATCCCGGCGAACGAGCGAACACGGGGCAAGAGGATGTCGGCTCCGCGCAGGAGCTCGTCGATCCGCTCAGCTGCGTAGAGCGCGTCGATCAGGCGTGCGTAGTGGTAGTGGAAGGAGCTGCTGGGAACTCGTCCGAGGCGCTCTCGGAACTCGCCGAGTTCGATGTCGGCACGCGGCGTGCCCATGCGTTCGGCAACGATCACGCGCGCCAGCGGCCCGACTCGGTAGACCCCATCCGGGTAACCGAGCGCCTTCCAGTACGTCGACTTCAGGTACGTCCATGGCTCGACGGCCTCGCCGAGATACTCGGTGTATGCGGTCGGGTCGATCCGGTCGGCAAGAAGATTGCCGTCGGCGTCCACGACGCGAAGCAAACCGTCGTAGTGCTCGGCGTTGCCGTCGGCGTCGACGAGTGCCATGAAGGCGGAGCGGAAGTCGCCGAACGACTCGGCCTCATCGACCCACTGCAGCAATGACGACTTGTACCACGCCAGGGCCCGTTCGATGGCGGCGATCGCTTCGGGAACCGTCGACAGGATCCGGTCGCGGGTTTCTTGCGACAGCGGAGCGTCGACTCCACCCGGGACGATCCACGAAGGGTGGATGCGTTTGCCGCCGAGCCATTCGACGATCTGCTGCCCGAACCGGCGAACGCCGACACCATCGCGAGCCAACTGCGGATTCGCCTGAGCAACACCGATGATGTTGCGCTGGGCCGGGTCGGCGTCGAAACCGAACAGGAGATCCGGCGATGAGAGATGGAAGAAGCTGAGCGCATTGGACTGCACGATCTGGGCGAGGTTCATGACTCGACGCAGGTCGGCCCCGGTCGGTGGCGGCTCGACGGCGAGGATCTGGTCGCACGCCTTCGACGAGGCGATCAGGTGGCTGACCGGGCAGATCCCGCAGATGCGCGCCATGATCGACGGCATCTCGTGGACGGGGCGGCCTTGGGCAATGCGTTCGAAACCGCGGAACTGCGTGACGTGGAACTGAGCGTCGGAGACCTCGCCCCGATCGTCGAGATGAATCGTGATCTTCGAGTGACCCTCGATGCGAGTGACGGGGTCGATGACGATCGTGTTGGTCATGAGTTGTCCTCAGCGCCCGAACCGAGCGCCACGTGTGTCGGGAGTGCGACCCTCGAGCAGGTCGACCAGTGACTGGTAGATGAGATCGGCCGACGGCGGGCAACCGGGTAGGTAGACGTCGACCTTCACGACGCGATGCACCGGCCGAGCCATCGGCAGCAGGCGCGGGACGACGTCGACAGGGACGCCCGGATTGATGGTCACGTTCTCGATGTAGGCGCGATCCAGGAGCGGCTTGACACCGATCGGGTTGCGCATCGCCGGCACGTTGGCTGTGACCGCACAATCGCCGAAGGAGACCAACGTGCGAGTCCGCTCTCTGATGAGCAGGATCTTGTGCAGGTCATCTTCGCTCGACACTGCCCCTTCGACGAGGCAGAAGTCGACATCGTGCGGGTACTCCTTCACATCGATGAGCGGGCTGTAGACGATGTCGGCGCGCTCGGCGATGTCGAACAGGCGCTCGTCCATGTCGAGGAACGACATGTGGCAGCCCGAGCAGCCATCCAGCCAAACGGTCGCGAGGGAAGGCTTGGTCACGGCTGCTCGAGATCCTGACCGAGCCGCTTGAGGTACGGCAGGAAGGGCCGCCGTTCCTTGCTGCCCTCGGCGATCGAGCGGCCGTTCTCGAACAGCGCGCCAGTGGGGCAGACCTGCACGCACTTGCCACAGCTCGTGCACGTCGTCGAGTCCCCCCATCGGGTTCCCATGTCGGTCACCACACGCGCCTCGATTCCCGAGCCCATGACGCCCCAGGTGAACGCACCCTCGATCTCGCCACACACCCGCACACAGCGCAGGCACATGATGCAACGGCTGTGGTCGATGGCGAAGAGCGGATGACTGGCGTCGATGCCTACCGAGGGGTTGATGGCGGGCAGTTCGAAGTGGTCGATCTGCAGCTCCTCGGCCAGGTCCTGCAGCTCACAATGATTGTTTGCCACGCAGACTGCGCAGATGTGGTTGCGCTCCAGGAACAGCATCTCGGTGATCGTGCGGCGGTACTCGGTGAGCTGCTCGGACTTGGTGGTCACGTCCATGCCCTCGGCGACACGTGTCGTGCACGCCGGGGTGAGCTTGTTCGAGCCGGCGACCTCGACGATGCACAGACGACAGGAGCCCGTATCCGACAACCCATCGAGGTGGCACATGGTCGGGATGTCGATGCCGTTCTCCGTCGCCACGTCGAGGATCGATTGACCGTCGGTCGCGGCGACATCGGCACCGTCGATCCGCAGGGTGTAGACCGTCGTCATCCGGGCACCGACGCCGGTTCAAGGGTGCATACACCGGCCGGACAGACCCGGTCGACGATGTGCGAGAGGTACTCGTCGCGGAAGTAGCGCAGTGTGCTGAACACCGGGTTCGGCGCGCCTTGGCCCAGCCCGCACAAGCTCGTTCGCTGCACCATGCGGCCCAGTCGTTCCATGTGGGCGAGGTCGTCCATCGTCGCCTCTCCTTGCGTGATCCGCTCGAGCAGCATGAACAACTGCGTCGTGCCCACTCGGCAGGGAACGCACTTGCCACACGACTCTTCCCGACAGAAGTCCATGAAGTACTTCGCCACGTCGACCATGCAGGAGGTTTCGTCCATGACGATCATCCCCCCGGATCCCATGAACGAGCCAACCCCGACGAGCGATTCGTAGTCGACCCCCATGTCGAGGAACTCAGCCGGGATGCAGCCGCCGGATGGACCGCCGGTCTGCACGGCTTTGAAGGCCCGTCCATCGACGATGCCTCCGCCGATGTCGAAAATGATCTCACGCAGCGTCGTGCCCATCGGGACCTCGATCAGTCCCGTGTTCACCACGCGTCCGGCAAGAGCGAAGACCTTCGTACCCTTGCTCGAGGCCGTGCCGATATCGGCGAACCAAGCGCCCCCGTTGCGGACGATCGAAGCGACGTTGGCGAAGGTTTCGACGTTGTTGATCAACGTCGGCTGATCCCACAGACCGACAACCGCGGGATAGGGCGGCCGCGTCGTGGGCGTGCCGCGGCCGCCCTCCAGCGACGCGATCAGAGCAGTTTCCTCGCCGCACACGAAGGCACCTGCACCCTGGCGCACATCGACCTCGAAACCGAACTGAGTGTCGAGGATGCCCGCCCCGAGATACCCCGCGTTGCCCGCAGCACGG
>DATAJN010000511.1:0-1596 GCA_036262105.1 Ilumatobacteraceae bacterium | reverse complement strand
GTACTTCGGCACCGACACGGCCAAGGTCGACAAGGTCGTCATGGTCCCCAAGGCCGACACCGACACCGAGATCGCCTCGTTGGTCTCCGGCGAGACCGACTTCATCTTCCCCCAGGCGTATGCCGGCATCACGGAAGCGTTGAACGACCCGAACATCAAGTCGACGCCGGGTTACGGCACGCTGTACGAAGGTCTGTACTTCCAGGAAGACAAGGCCTGCACGCCCGACGAGACCCGCTCGTGCGCCTTCAAGGATGATGATTTCCGCAAGGCGTTCGCCAAGTCGATCGACCGCAACCTGATCCTCGCCAACATCTACGACCCGATCTTCCCCGGCGGGGCGTTGCTGAACTGTGGCTTGTGGGTTCCGACGATCGGCCCGTGGTGCGATCAGACGATCTTCGGCAAGGCCGATGGCTCGGATGGCTACTACGACCAAGCAGCTGCCGACAAGATCCTCACCGACGCAGGTTGGGCCAAGGACGGAAGTGGCATGTGGGCCAAGGGCGGCACGGTTCCTGAGATCCACTGGATCATCAACTCCGGCAACACCCGTCGTGAGTCGACTCAGGCCCTCATGATCCCCGAGCTGAAGACGGCCGGTTTCAACGTCATCGCCGACAACTGCGACGCAGCCTGCTACTTCCAGCAGCGCTTGCCAGCACTGAAGTACGACATGGCCATGTACATCCAGACTGCGGCGCCAGACCCCACGGTCTCGAGCACCATGTCCTGCTCGCAGGTCCCATCTGCGGCCAATGGCAATCAGGGCCAGAACTCCGCAGGTTGGTGCGACGAAGCCGCCTCGGCCGACATGGCCAAGTCCGACCAAACCATCGAAGAGACGGCGCGGGCCGATCTGATCCACAAGATCGGCAAGGCGCTCGCCACCGACGGGGTCATGTTGCCGCTGTACCAGTTCCCGAACATCGCCGCCTGGCGCACCGATCAGGTTGGTGGCCCTATCGACAAGGACGCCGCGAACTACATGGGCTTCCAGAACATCAACGAGTGGGAAGACACCAACGGTGACGGCCAGATCATCATCGGTGCCGAGCAGTGGCCTGACTGCCTCAACCCGATCACCGGGTGCGCCAACTCCTCCTGGTACGTGTGGAGCACGGCGTTCAAGGTGCTGCCGAGCACCTTCAACACCACTTCCAAGGGTACGTACGAGCCCTCGCAGCTCGTCACCGGCGAGCCCGAGATTTCCATCGGCTGACCAGCAGGAATCAAACCCAAGAATGACGTAATGTAAGCGGGGCCGGCGCAAGCCGGCCCCGCTCTACAACATCAGACTGCAAACAACGGAGGTGCGGCACGATGATCAGGTTCATATTGCGAAGGCTGATGTGGACCATTCCCACTGTGTTCCTCATCACGTTCCTCGTCTTCGTCGCCATTCGCATCGGCACGGATCCCGTCCAGGCTTATCTCAAACTCAACCCGCGGGCGTCGGTGGCGAAGGTGGCCCAGTTCAAACAAGTCAACGGCCTCACCGGCAACATCGTTTCGCAGTACTTCCACTGGCTGGCGCATTTCGTCTCGTTCGACTGGGGTCGCTCGATCAAGGGCAGCCGTCCTGTATGGCCATCG
>DATAJN010000510.1:0-8784 GCA_036262105.1 Ilumatobacteraceae bacterium | reverse complement strand
CGACGGTGGTACATCGTGACCTCGCGTTGACACCACGGCAGCAGGGCGATCAACTCGGCGAACACGAGATCAGCACCGTGCAGCCATCGCGGCGCATGGTCGATCCACGAGTGGTCGTCGAGCCAGGTGCGCGTGATCGTGGAGAATTCGGCATCTATCGACGGTTCGTCGAAGGCGAACAGACACTGCTGCCAGATCAAGTCGGTATCGGCGAGGTGAACCATCCTCCCATCCTCGCGAATCGAACGCACGTTCGCAAGGGGTTCGATGCAGCCCGACGAGCCCGGGCCTACAGTTCGGGCGTGGTGATCGAGATCGAGGACCCGCTCGACCCGCGGCTCGCCGAGTATCGCGGCCTGCGCGAGCGCGGCAAGGAGAGCGACGAGTACTTCATCGTCGAGGGGCTCACGACGATCGAGCGCCTATTGACATCGAACTACCCGGTGCGATCTGTGCTGCTCACTCCGGCGGCACACACTCGACTCGCCCACCAACTCGGAACGAGCACCGTGTACGTCATGTCCGAGGAAGCGATGTCGTCGGTGGCGGGCGTCAACCTGCACCGCGGCGCCGTGGCCTCTGCCGGCAGGTTGCCCTCCCCCGCGCTGTCTTCAGTGCTCGAGACGGCGGCGCGGATCGTGATGCTCGAAGGCATCAACGACCACGAGAACCTGGGCGCGATCGCCCGCACGGCCCGCGGACTCGGCGTCGATGCATTGCTGCTCGACCCCACATGTGCTGACCCGTTCTACCGGCGCAGCGTGCGCGTTTCGATGGGAGAGCTGCTGCACCTGCCGATCGTGCGCTGCGACGATTGGGCAGCGGCGCTCGACGACGTGACGGCGGCCGGTTTCGAGATGTGGGCACTGACGCCGTCACCGACCGCAGTCGACATCTTCGAGGTGAAGACCCCACCGCGTTGGGCGGTGATCGTCGGCGCCGAAGGCCCCGGGTTGAGCGGCGACACCCTGGCGCGATGCACCAACGTGCGCATCCCGATGCACAACGGCGTCGACTCGCTGAACGTCGGTCACGCCGTCGCGGTGGCGCTGGCCCGCTGACGAGCGATACGCCCCATGGCGTGAGCCGCAAGACGGAACGTAGTCAGGGCGGCGAGGCCGTTGACATCGCGCTCGGGCACCAACTCCACAGCATCGAAGCCGGCGATCGTGGCGCGGTCGGCGACAGCGTCGATGATGGTGATCACC
The DNA here is from genome assembly GCA_036262105.1 of Ilumatobacteraceae bacterium. Lineage (GTDB taxonomy): Bacteria > Actinomycetota > Acidimicrobiia > Acidimicrobiales > Ilumatobacteraceae > JAENVT01. The sequence continues at coordinate 7,576 of DATAJN010000510.1, read as the reverse complement.
TGGAAGTAGGTCAGCCCACCCGGCTCGGGCGCAAGCACACCAGGCACCACCGAGGGATCGAGACCGTCGACGTCGATCGTGATGAGCACATTGCCGCCGCGTGGGATCCGATCGATCACCTGCTGCACTCCGTCTCGATGCACAACGCCGGCAGCGAAGAGGTGAACTCCTCGTGCTTGCGCAGCCGCCAGATCCTCGGGACGCGCCGACCCGACACCACGTTGGCCGACTTGGATCATCTCACCGACATGAGCCATCTCCGACGCGCGGCGCATCGGCGACGACAAGCCCCAACGCTCACCCTGCACTTCGTCGCGCCAATCGATGTGGGCATCGATCTGCACGATCGTCAGCGGGCCGTGATCGGCGTAAGCCTGCAGAACGGGGATCGGAATCGAATCGTCGCCACCGAACACCACGGGCACAGCGCCGGTTGCCAACACCTGCTCGCACGTATGACGGATCGCAGCGCGGTTGATCTCGAAGGCTGACTCGTCCCATGGCACGTCGCCGATGTCGACGGCACTCGTTCCGCCGACCAGGATCGGCCCTCCGAGATCGAAGTTGTGGTGCGCCAGCGTGTGCGAGTAGGCCGACGACGCGGCCCGTATCGCGGCCGGCGCTTCCTTGCAGTACGGCCCGACCGACATGTACGGCGTTGCGCACGGCGCCCCGATCACCACCATGTCGGCATCGGCGAGATCCTCGAACGTCGCCGACGGTAGACCGAGAAACGTGCCGGAGTCACCGGCACCGAACATCGAACCAAGGCTTGCCATGGTGCACAGCATTGCTCACCGCAGAGCTCGACTGATGAACTGCGCTCCGCTCACGTTGGTACTAGTCCCAACGTGCACTATCAACTGTCCGTCGATCCGTTGTCTCATGGGTGCAGCCCACCAAACAGGAGACAACATCATGAACAAGCCCCTCATCTGGATCACATCCGCAGTCGCCGGCATCGGATTCGCCATACCCGCTTATGCGGCCATGTCGTCACACAGCAACGGCCCGGTGACCACCCCGTCCTCGACTGTCGTGTCGACACCGGAACGCGGCGACGACACCCCGACGGTTTCGTCAACGCCGACGAGTGCAACCAGCCCGCAGGCCACCACGCCGAGCATGGCGCCCGTGATCACCACGGCTACCAGCGTCGAAGACATCAGCGGCCCCTGCGACGAAGCCGAGCACGCCACTGACGATCGCTGCACCGGTGCTGACGCACCCGACGTCACGACGAACACGACAGATGCGACGAACACGACAGCGAACACCGTCGAAGACATCAGCGGTTCCTGCGACGAGGCCGAGCATGCGACCGACGATCGTTGCACCGGCGTCGATGCCGGTAACGGTGCCGGTGCGGATGACAACTCGGGTCGTGGCTCGAGCGGGTCCGGCCATGACGGGAACGACGATGCGGATCACAGCGGCCACGGCGGCGGCAACGACGACTGATCGAACAGTCGCAGCATCGCAAAGGAGGCCCGCGCCTTGATGGCGTGGGCCTCTTCCGTTTTCCCCACATGTGGCAGTGGTACTACGACCATGGTCCAGTTGTCGCGATCAGGCCCACCGTGCACACTGGCTCACATGGACGACTCGTGGCTGGAGCGTGGGCACGGGAGCGAGCCCTCGCACCTCGACACGATCTTCACGAGCGCCGCAGGCAACCGGCCGGCATCGGTCGGTCATTTGTCCGACGTCACCGAACACTCATCAGGCTCAGGGCCCCGAACGACACGGCGCTCATCGCGGCTCGTGATCGTCACGGCGTTGTGGTTCGGCATCATCGTGGGCACCTCCGGCGCAGCGTGGGCTGTGCGCGACGCGTTGTTCCCTTCGATCGGTCCTGCGGAGGTGTCGGTCTGGCAGAACCCCGGCCACGACACCCAGCCGCCGCCGAACGACGACGAGAACAACACGACCACTGCCTCCACCACAGCGACCACCGTCGCCGCGACCCCCACTGAGGTGAGTACTGCAACCAGCGTCGAACCGCACGAATCGAACGATGCCCCGAACAACTCGACGACGGCGGAGTCCGACGGCGGCGGAACCAAGCACGGCGATTCGACCCCGACCACCGTGGTCCCCGGCACCCCGTCCAGCGTCGATGACCACGGAGGTGGCCACGGTGGATCGAACCCTGGTGACGGTGCCGACGATGGATCGGGGTCAGGCAAGGGCAAGGGCTCGGATTCGGGCGGTGGCTCAGGATCCGGCGGCGATTCGGGATCCGGTGGAGGCTCGGGCGGCTAGGCAGATCAATCGCGCCCGGATCGGCTCTTCAGGGCAGGTGGTCAGTCGCCCAGATCGCAGCTTGGGTGCGGCCGGTCACATCGATGCGCTGGAAGATCTTGGTGAGGTGAGCCTTCACCGTCCGCTCAGTGATGCCGAGGCGTCGGGCGATCTGCTTGTTCGCCAACCCTTCGCGGACCAAGAGCAACACTTCTCGCTCGCGTTCGCTGAGGGCCACGGTTTCGCGGAGCATGCGCCCGGCGTCGAGCACCGCGCGCGCTGCTTTCGGATCGAGCGGAGCGTCGCCGGCGTGCACGGAACGGACAGCGGCGGTGATCTCGTCCGGTTCTGAATGCTTCAGGAGGTACCCGTCCGCACCGGCGGAGATCGCCTCGAGGATCCGTGACTGTTCGGAGAACGAGGTCAGCACCAGCACCCGCGACGACGGGTATCGAGCGGCGATTTGGCGAGTTGCCTCGACGCCGTCGAGCTCCGGCATCGACAGATCCATCAGGACGACGTCGGGCCCCAGCGCGCCGACGGCCTCGACCGCCTCGAGCCCATTCGTCGCCGTGCCGACGACCTCGATATCGCCGGCCGTTGCCAGCAACTGCTCGAGCCCTTGGCGCACGACATGGTGATCATCGACGATGAGAACTCTGATCACGGTGCCACCTTCTGACGGTTCGTCGTCTTCGTCGATGCGGGCAGATCGACTTCGACGCGCGTTCCGGCCCCCGGTCTCGAACGCACGGTCAACGTGCCGCCCAGGTCGGCGACCAGGCCGGCAAGTGACCGCAGACCGACGTGGCCCTGCGCGGTTCGATCGGTGAGGACGTCGTCGGAGAAGCCCCGACCGTCGTCGTCGATGGTGAGATACAAGCGCTGAGCATCGGCCCTGAGATCGACGCGCACCTGCTTGGCGCCGGAGTGGGCCACCACGTTGCGCAGCGCCTCTTGCGCGGTTCTGTACAACAACGAACTCGTGTCGAGGTCCAGGGCGAGGTCGTCCAAGTCGACGTCGAGCCGGGTGGCCATGCCGCGCCCTGACAACCGGCCGAGAAGGTCGCCGATCGCCGACTCGAGACCCTCCTCGCGCAAGTTCGGCGGGTAGATCTCGACGAGCAACGATCGCAACGACTTGATGCTGGTGCGGATCGACGACGACGCATCGTTGACCTGTTCATGGGAGATCTGGTCGGCCTTGCCCAGCGCAGCGAGCCCCAGTGAGACACCGGTGAGGTCCTGCACCACCCCGTCGTGGAGGTCGCTGGCAATCCTGCGCCGTTCGGAATCGGAAGCGTCGATGGCGTGCCGCAGCAAGCGCTCTCGCTCTCGCTGACTCGACCGGAGGCGACGAGCCATCGACCAGGCGAGCGGGATCTGAATCAGCTCCAGGAGAGCCAGGGCGCCGATCGCGATCGGCGCGAACTGACCCCACAGCTGACGACCCACCGCGGTCACACCGCTGTAGCGGAAGTACGTCTCGAACAGCAGTGGCGTCCCGTTCGGCAGCTGCGTTCGTTGATACACCTCGAGCAACTTCGCGTTGTCGGTCTCGTAGCGGTTCTCCGGCTCTGACAGGTCGCTCACGTCTGCTTTGCCATCGCCCCCGGCGAACACGGTGAGCTTGTCGGCGTCCAACTCGAACCGTTGTCCGATCAGACGTGGCTCGTCGGCGTACAGGATCGTGCCGTCGCGCGACCAGATCTTCACCCGCACGAGCGAACCCCGAAGTACCGACTGCCGGACGGCGGCGTCGATGCGGTCGAGCACGCCGCGATCCATGTCGAGCAACCGATCGTCGAGCACGGGCTCGACGATGCCCTTCATCGACACCCACGTGACGTTCTTCGCTTCCGCGATCGCCCGCTCGGTGCCGAACCGTCGACTCGCATAGGCAGTTACCGCACTGACCAGCGCAAGGCTGAGCAACCCGGCCAGTGCGAAGCGCGTGACGACTCCGCGGACCGACACGGGGTGGAGACGTGACCAGCGCTCCCTCATAACGGGGTCGCCCATATCACGATGATGACACAGGTGCCGAAGGGATCACCCCTCCACCTTCGTCGTCGGGGGGTACGCGCCCGCCAGTGTCCTTTGGTACTAGTACGCCTCCTCGTGCTACGAGGCCGGTAGTCCGAGACCGAAGTTCGTGCAGCTACGCACTGCCCCGGAGAGCCAGAGACCACGCAGATCGCCAGGTCCGTAGGTGTTCGAACTTGTCGGTAGCGAGCCGTTGCGCATCACCTGCGTCGTGTCGCTCACGTGGTCGAGCCCCATCGCGTGGCCGAGCTCATGGAGAAGGACCGGGCCGAATCCGTCACCTGCCCAGGTTGGACGCCCGAACAGGTCGCCCATGTCCATGGTGATCGAGGCGACGAAGAATCGGCCGTCCTTGTCTGGGTAGTGGACCCAGTTCGGCCAGGTCAGGCCGGCGAGCGAGTAAGGGACCAGATCGGTGATCGTCTCGTTGGCCAGGCTGATGATGATGTCGTACGGGGCCGTGCCATGGAAGAAGTCGTTGGCCGGGTAACCCCACGGATTCGCCTCGACCGGGATGATCGTCGTATCTCCCACGTAGTTGAATTGGAAGCCCGTCGCCGTGGCGACGCGACCGATGCCTTCGCTGATGACGGCGCGATAGCTCTCGTTGTAGCCGTTCATGTTGATCACGTATCGGATCGGCTTGCACGGGTTCCAGTGGAACGGCGTGTACTGAGGATCGGCTTGATCGAACGGGACGCTCGCGCCGGGTCCCGAAGCCCATTTGATGATGTACCCGCCGACGTCCGGAGGCCCGGTCGGACCCGGCGCGGGGACCGGTGGTGGGACCGGGATCGGTGCGGGCGGCGTCGCCGTGAACCATCCCGTCACGTCGGCCAGCAGATTGGCTCCGGCCTGTGTGTAGAAGTCGAACCCTGCGTCGGTCACCGGCAACGTCGCGTGGTTGGCGATCGTTTGGTTGGCGTGCTCGCCATTGAGGTTCGACACGACTGGCCGCGTTGTTCCGCTCGGCCACAACGTGAAGAAACCGGCGTTTTTCGTGTTGGTCACGGTGGCGTTGACGACGACAGCGGCTACACCAGTCATGGGAATGCCGGCCCGACCACGCACGGGCACCGTGATCTGCGAGCCGGCGGATGGCTGGTACGGCCCTCCGTTCGCTGGATCGCGGGTATCGACGAGTCGGTACGGACTGACGGGTACGAACAACCCGTCGCTCGCCGACGCAGTCGACGCACCGGTGTAGTACCCAGCGACGTCGACGATCAGGTGCCCACCGCTCTGCGAGAACACAGTCGCTGCACCTCCCGCAACAGGCGCGATCACTTGGTTGGCGATCGTCTGGTCGGGCGTCGTGACATTGAGGTTGCTGGCCACCGGCCGCTGCGCGCCGGCTGCAAACGCGGTCCAATACCCCGCCCCGGTCGCCGAAGTGACGGTCACGTTCAGAACGACCGCGACCGCATCATCGGCAACACCCCACGGTCGGAAGTCGATATCGACGCTCTGTCCGGGCAGGACCAGTCCCGCGTGAATGGCGTTGGGCAGGCGCGTATCCAGAACACGATTCGGTGTCATCGGCTTGAATCGGCCGCTGCTGCTCGACAAAGCCGGGACGTAGTAGCCCTGGACATCGGCGATCAGGTCGGTAGCCGTCAGTGCGAAGAACCCAATTCCGCCGGCGGCATCCATCGGCACCGTGACGAGATTGGCGATCGTCTGCCCGGGCGACTCGAAGTTGATGACCGACGTCGTCGGCCGCGCCTTGTCAGCGGGCCACGCCGACACGAAGCCGGGGCCCATCGGGTTCGTAGCGGTCACGTTGAGCACCACAGCGCTGGCACCCGCCGGTACGGGCGCGACCCCACCGATGTCGAGCACGAACGAGGAGCCGGAGGCAAGCCTTCCCGGCACACCAAGTCCGATGCGACTGTCGAGAACTCGCGTCGGCGAGACAGCGACGTACGAACTCGTAGCCGTGACAGCTGCTGCGGCTTCGTCGACCTGGCCCGCCGGTGCCACCGCCGCGGACGTCGCCAGAGCAGCGACCGCCAGCACCCGCGTAAGCCCAAGATGATTGGACATCATTCCCCCGCCCCTGAAACGCGTCATTAGAACACAACGTCGTCGTCAGGGCCTATTCGAGCCTGCTACGGGTCGGGTTCAGGCCAGGGCGATGGCAGGCCGACGAGCGGTCTCTTGACCATCGATCGCGGCTCGCCAGTGGCGCGAGCGCAGTGTGATGACTCCGAAGCCGGTGAGCAGCAGCACGGCTCCCACACCGAACGCGAGGTGCAGGTTGGTGGCGTCGCCGATCGAACCGATGAAGAGCAGACCCACGCCGTACGACAGGCCCTGGGCCGACTGCATGATCGACATCACTCTGCCTCGGCTGCCGGCAGGCGAGTCTCGCTGAACGATCGTCGACGAGGAGATGTACAGGCCTGCGGCCGCGCCACCGAGCAGTGCCGACGCGCACACGACCCATACGGCATTCGGTGCAGCCGCGTACAGACCCAGACCGAGCGCCGACATCATGATCAACCGACCGATGAGGATCGATCGTGGGTGGCGATGGGCAAGCACCGTGACCGTCACACCGCCGATGATCGCGCCGAGGCCCTGGGCTGACGCGACCATTCCGGCCAAACCCGTGCCCCCGCCGTACTCCGACCGCGCGTAGATGGGGATGAGGCCCATGAACGGAACGATCGTCAGGTTGAACAGCACCAGCAGGGTGATTCCGTGCCAGCAGCCCGGCGTGAATCGGGCTGTTCGCAAACCACCGACCAAGCGATCGAAGATCGTGCCGTCACTACGAGCCGGCGGAAAGGCGCGGCGGACCAAGGCAACGGCGGTGGCAAGCACCACGAACGAGGCGGCGTTGAACCCGATCGTCCACGCCGGCCCGACGGTCAGCACCAACGCGGTGCCCAACAGCGGGCCGATGATGCGGCCGCTGTTCCAGGAGTAGACGCCCAACGAGACCATCGCCAAGAACTCCTCCGGTGGCACCAGATCAGGGAGCATGGCCGCATAGGCAGGCGCACCCGTCGCGCCCGCCGCACTGGCGAGGAGGATCAACACGATCAGCACCACCGGAGTTCGAATGCCCAGACCGAGTGTGACCGCCAAGACGGCAGTCACCAAAGCCTGCACCATCAACGCCGAAGCAAAGACCTTGCGCCGATCGAAGCGATCAGCCAGCAACCCGCCGACGGGAGAAGCGAGCGCCTGGGGTGTGAAGGTGGCGAGCGCAACCAATCCGGTCTGGATCGCCGAGCCGGTGCTGGCCGCAACAAGGCTGCCGACGACGATCAGCTGC
>DATAJN010000509.1:0-3699 GCA_036262105.1 Ilumatobacteraceae bacterium | reverse complement strand
TGCGTGGCGGGTCTCATCGGCGGCAGCGAACAGCATGTCGATCCGGCAGACTAGGCGGCGGTGGTTCGCTATCTCAGCCTCGCCTGGATCGATGCGCTCTCCAAGGAGGTCGCCGTCAGCAGTGAGCTCGCCGCGCTCGCCCAGGCTCACAAGATCGCCGTCACGCAGACCGTCACCGATGGCCCGGAGGGAGACGTCACGTATCACCTGCGCCTCGGCGACGGCGAAGCAGTGTTCGCTGCCGGTCCCGCCGACGCTGAAGACGTGCGCATGGAGCAGTCGTGGGCGACCGCCAAGGCCGTGGCCACGGGCGATCTCAATGCTCAAGAAGCGTTCATCAAGGGCTTGATCCGCCTCACGGGCAACCAGCAGAAGCTGATCGAATCGCAACCGGTGTTCGCTGCGCTCGATGCGGTGTTCACCGCTGTTCGCGAACAGACCGAGTACCGCTGAAGCGACTGTTGTGCCCGAGCTACCGGAAGTTCAAGCGCATGCCGAGCGGCTCACCGCGCAGTTCGCCGGACGGGAACTGGTCAAGTTCCATCCACTCACCTTCACCGCGCTGAAGACAGCGGTTCCACGACCGGATGTGGCCTACGGTCTCCCCCTCGAGCTCGTGGGACGTCGCGGCAAGTACCTGAAGTTGCAATTCGAGCCGGTGACCTTCGTGGTGCACCTCATGCAAGGTGGGCGCCTGCTCGTCGACGAGAAGCAGTCGCCGAAACCGCGCAACGGCCAGGCAAGGTTCGTGTTCACCGAGTCGCCGGCGTTGTTGTTGACCGAAGCCGGCACGGAACGACGAGCGGGGGTGTGGTGCATCGCCAACGACGCAATCGACGGTCCGCCCCTCGACCGTCTCGGGCCCGAAGCGCTCGACGTCACGCCCGACGCGCTCGCAGCTTCGTTCGCGACGACCAACATGCGCATACACGGCTACCTCCGCGACCAACACCAGATCGCCGGACTCGGCCGCATGCTGGCCAACGAGGTCTGTCACCGCGCCAAGATCTCCCCGTTCGCGATGACCGGCAAGCTCGGCGTCGCGGGTGCCGCTGCTGTCGTCGCCGCTATCCACGCAGCTGTCGATGAAGGGCTTGCCTACGAGCGCACTCGCAGTGACATGAGCTCTTCGGCTGATCGCCCAGGACGTGTTCACGGACGAGTCGGAGAACCGTGTCCCGTGTGCTCCGACACGATTCGCTCGGTGTCGTACAGCGGATACACCGTTGCCTACTGCCCGACCTGCCAGACAGGTGGCAAGGTGCTCGCCGACAACACCACGTCGCGCTTCTTGAAATAGCCCTACGCTCGGATCATGCCCGTACATCTCCGAGCCGAGCCATCCGACTATGCACCAGCGGTGTTGGTGCCCGGTGATCCCCGGCGAGCCCGTTACATCGCCGAGACGTTCTTCGAACCTGGAGCGCGCTGCGTCAACGAAGAGCGTGGCATGCTCGGCTACACCGGCACGTTCAAAGGTCGGCCCATCAGCGTGCAATCCGCCGGCATGGGTTGCGCCAGCGCGGCCATCTATTACAGCGAGCTGATCCAACTCGGCGTCAAACGGATCATCCGGGTCGGCACGGCAGGCGGTCTTGCCGACGGATTGCGCATGGCCGACACGGTGGTGGCGATCAGCGCAACCGCCGACGATCCGATCATCGGCCACCTCACGAACAACGAACCACACTCGCCGACGGCGTCGTGGTCGCTGATCGAGAGCAGCGTCAACCTCGCCCGAGCGAGTGGTGCGACCGTGCACGTCGGGCCGATCGTTTCCAGCGCCCTCTTCTACGACCCGCGGCCTGGGATGATGCAGAGTTGGAAGGACCGCGGACATCTTGCTGTCGAAATGGAGGCAGCCGTCCTCTACACGCTCGGTGCGATTCACAAGATCGAGACGTTGTGCCTGGTGACCATCAGCGATCTGATCGCCACCGCCGAAGGCACGAGCGAGCGGATCAGCGACGAAGCGCTGAAGGTCGGCGTCGACAGGATGACCGCGGTGGCCTGCGAGGTGGCCATCGCCGATCCGGCCTGACCGGCTGCTTGGGCGCGACTCCAGAAGCCACAGGCCTAGCACCGCGCCCAATCAGCAGGCTTGGGCGCCACAACGGAAGTCGCAAGTGTGTTGCCGCGCCCAAGCAGTGTCAGATCAGGCCGAGGTCGTGAACGGCCTGGCGCTCCTCGGCAAGCTCCTTGACCGAGGCGTCGATCTTGCCGCGTGAATAGGCGTCGATGTCGAGGCCTTGCACGATCGAGTACTCGCCGTTCTTGCACACGCAGGGGAACGACGAGATCAGGCCTTCCGTGACGCCGTACGAACCGTCACTCGGAACTGCCATCGACACCCAATCACCATCAGCGGTACCAAGGGCCCACGAACGAACATGGTCGATGGCGGCGTTGGCGGCCGATGCTGCCGACGAGGCGCCGCGAGCCTCGATCACCGCTGCCCCACGCTTGGCGACGGTGGGGATGTACGTGCCGTCGACCCAGGCATGGTCGTTGACGAGTTCGTAGGCGTTCTTCCCAGACACCTTGGCATGGATCAGATCGGGGTATTGGGTGACCGAGTGGTTGCCCCAGATCGTCATGTTGCTGATGTCGTTGACAGTCGTTCCCGTCTTCACGGCGAGCTGGCTGATCGCCCGGTTGTGGTCGAGGCGGGTCATCGCCGTGAACCGCTTCGGGTCGAGATCGGGGGCATTGCTCATGGCGATGAGCGCGTTGGTGTTTGCCGGGTTGCCAACGACGAGGATCTTTACGTCCTTCTTCGCGCTCCTGCTGAGCGCAGCGCCCTGCGGCTTGAAGATGCCGCCATTGGCGCTCAACAGATCGCTGCGCTCCATACCCGCCTTGCGTGGCATCGCGCCGACGAGCAAGGCGACGTCGGCATCGCCGAAGGCGACGTTGGCGTCGTCGGTGCACACGACACCGGCGAGCAACGGGAACGCGCAGTCGTCGAGTTCCATCTTCACGCCGTCTAGTGCGCCGAGCGCCGGCGTGATCTCCAGCAGTTGCAGGATCACGGGAGTGTCAGGACCGAGCATCGACCCCGATGCGATCCGGAACAACAGGCTGTAGCCGATCTGACCGGCAGCACCGGTGACGGCAACTCGAACAGGTGTGGTCATGTCATCGAGCGTAGGTCGCCGGTCGGACGGAGTGACAAACGCGTCAGGTCGGCAGACCCAGGGCTTCGAGGATGATTTGTCGGTAGAACTGCTTGGCGGTGTCGTCGCTGAGGTGGACACCGCCGTCGCTGCCCGACAAGTGCCCGGAGATCTCAGCGGCTCGGGCTTCCCAATCGAGCACCACGACATTCGGATGGGTGGCCGGGAGGGAACGGATGATCTCGTTGTTGCCTTCGATCCACGGCTTCGGGGCTTTCACCGTCATCACGACAACTCGTCCTACATCACTGACCTCGTTGAGCACCGCCTCGTACTCGTCGCGCGTCACCGCTCCGTTGGTACCGAGTTGAATGACCACACCGAGGGTGAAGTGGTACTTGGTCTTGGCCAGTTGCAACTGCTCCAGCTCCCACGTCGGGCCTTTGGAGACCTCGGCGACCGTCTTGATCCCACGAGCTTCGAGTACGGGCTTGGCACCGAGCATCACCGATTCTCCGACAGCGAAGATCGGCACGTCTTGCAGCACCGTCGTCGGTGGTGCCGTCGATTGCGGAGGCGGAGG
>DATAJN010000508.1:0-6108 GCA_036262105.1 Ilumatobacteraceae bacterium | reverse complement strand
CCCAGGGCGAGCGCTGGGAAGAAGGTCAGACCGGCGACGATGATGATGACGCCGGCCACCAGGAAGCCGAACAGGGGGGTGTGGGTCGGCATGGTTCCAGCAGTCGCCGGAACCTGCGGCTTGCGAGCCAGCGCACCGCCGATCGCCAGCGCGGGGATGATGGTGAGGAACCGTCCCATGAGCATGGCGAGGCCCTGAGTGGTGGTGTACCACAGCGTGCCTGTGCCCTGGTAGGCGAACGCCGAGCCGTTGTTGTTCGCGGAGGAGGCGAAGTTGTACAGGATCTCGGACAGTCCGTGTGGGCCGGCCTGATACGTGTTCGCGCTCTTCAGCACGGCCGACGCGGCAGCGAACGGCTTCATGGCGAACGGCATCGCCAGGATGTACAGCACGACCAATTTCATCTCGGCTGCTTGGATCTTCTTGCCGAGGTACTCAGGTGTTCGGCCCACCATCAGCCCGGCGATGAACACGGCGAGCAGGGCCATGATCAAGATGCCCACCAGGCCGACCCCGGTTCCGCCCGGAGAGATCTCTCCGAGCATCATGTTGACCATCGGTGCCATGCCGCCCAGTGGCGTGAACGAGTCGTGCATGCAGTTGACAGCGCCCGTCGATGTGCCGGTGGTCGAGGAGGCAAAGAGACCGCAACCGGCGGCACCGAAGCGAACCTCCTTGCCTTCCATGTTGCCGCCCGACTGGGTGACCGAGATCGACTGATCGGCTCCGGCTGTCGTGAGGTTCGGGTTGCCGTTCTGCTCGGTGAACATCGCAAACGCCGAGAAGACCACCATGATCCCCACCATCACGACGAGCAGCACCTTCGCCTGGCGTTTGTCACCCACCAGGCGGCCGTACATCGACACGAGCGAGAGGGAGATGACCAACAGCGAGGCGATCTCCAGGATGTCGGTGCTGCCGTTCGGATTCTCGAAGGGGTGTGCCGAGTTGGCGTTGTACGGTCCGCCGCCGTTCGTGCCGAGCTCCTTGATCGCCTCCTGCGAGGCGAATGGGCCACCAGGGATCGCCTGGGTGGTCACCTCGTTCGACTGGTCGACCGTCGTCGCCACGGTGTTTCCGTGAAAGTTCTGGACGACGCCTTGGGAGATGAGCACGACGGTGAACACCAGAGCCAGCGGCACCAGGATGCGCACGACGGTCCTTGTGAGATCGACCCAGAAGTTGCCGATCGTGCGCGAACGAGTGCGGGTGATGCCGCGGATCAGGCCGATCACGACGGCCATGCCCGCGGCTGCTGATACGAAGTTCTGCACGGTGAAGCCGATCATCTGGGTGAGGTGGCTGACCGCAACCTCACCCGAGAACCACTGCCAGTTGGTGTTGGTCACGAAGCTGACCGCCGCGTTGAACGAACCCATTGGTGACATGTTCGGGCGATCGGTCGGGTTGAAGAACAGATTGCCCTGCAGCCGCATCAGGGCGTACAGGAAGAGGACCGACATGACGCTGAAGGCCACGAGCGACAACGCGTACACGTTCCAGCGCTGCTCGCGCTTGTGGTCGATGCGGCACACCTTGTAGATGAACCGTTCGATCGGGGTGAAGAACCTGTCTCCGGGAGCAGAGCCATCCTTGCGGGCGCCGTAGACAGCGGCCATGTAGCGGCCCAGAAGGGGGACCGTGACGACCAGTATCGCAACCAGAACGAGGGCCTGGGCCATTGCTTGCCAACTCATCAGAAGCGCTCCGGAAACACGAGGACCAGGAAGAGGTAGATGACGGCGAGCACGGCCAGAGCGAGGCCGGCAGCATTGTCGGTCGAGCTGGCGATCACGCCGTCACCCCGCCTTCGATCAAGGCGCTCGTCGAGGCGACGGTCGCTGAACCATTCTCGGGAATGGCGTCGGTGCCCTGGCCGATCGTCGTGAGCTCGTCTGGTCCGATCAGCCGGTCGCACACGCTCACGTACAGCGCGCAAAGAACGAAGAACGCGATCATGACGGCGATGAAGATGACGTCACTCATTGGTGTTGCCCTCCTGGAGATGAGGTCGGGCCGCGTCGCTGACGGCTTGTGCCGGCGCGGCGGGAACCTACCTGTTGTTCACGTCAGCCGTTGTACGTGCTCCCGACGTCCAGAGCAGCAATAGTCACGGATCCTTCACGGACCCCAAGTGGTCCTTCACGTGCCCTTCACGCGCCGCTCCGGACCGCGCCCGGATCACATGTCGATGGCGTTGCGGGTCGTTTCGACGAGCTCGGCGAACTCGGCGAGCGCGGCATCGCCGATCGATCCATAGATCGGCAGCAGGATCCTCGACGTGAGCCGTTCCGCCTGCATCCTCGCCTCGCGTGCCCACTCGGCGTCGCGGAACGGACCGGTCCAGCCGAGGTGTTCGGCCCACGGCGGGCCACTGCGAGGCGCCGGCGCGGGCGAGGCGAGCACGGCGTCGAGCGGCGTGATCCCGCATGCGTTGACGGCGATAATGTGGGCACCGCCACGCAGTTCGCGCAACACATGCATCGTCAGCGCAACGCGGGCATTGACGTCGTCGGGTTGGGTTTGCGCACGCCAGCCGGCGAACACCGTGCCGATCGAGCCATCGGCAGCATCGGCGATGCGCCGGCCAAGCTCGTCGAGCCTCCTCATTCGCGCCGGGTCGAACCTCGACAGCTCGGCAGAGCCCCACGAGCAGCACAGCTCCGTATAGGCATCGGCGACTTGCCGGTGTGTGAGCCCGTCGGGCAGCGACTCCCACGCCGAACGCACTCGATCGGCCGCGAGAAAGGCCAAGCCGGCGGCGGCGACATCGGCATCGCCGTCACCGAGCACACCGGCCCGCCCGACGATCCACAGATCCGAACCGGACCGTAGCCCGAGGTCAGTGGCCAGCCGGTCGGCGAGCGGACCCGTCATCCAACCGCGGACGAACTGCTGGATCGGCTTGAGAACTCGCTCGACCTGGTCGGCGACGGTAGCGGTTGTTGTCATGGTTGCGACACTCCTCGAATCAGGCGCGGGCGACCGAGGCGACCGCGTCGCACCAGTGGATCCACGCAGCCAGGTGGTCGGCAGGCGTTGCATAGCCACCGCCGATGCTCGACACGCGCAAGTGGGTGGCGCCGAGGTCCCGGAATGCGGTGGCGGTATCGATCCACGATTGCGGGTCGTCGGTGCTGGAGATGCGCATCCCGCATTCGATGCCCAGCGTGCTTGGGTCACGGCCGGCTGCGGTCGCGTAGCCACGAAGCCGATCCAGGGCGCCGGCGAGGAGGTCGCCGGGTGGGAACTGCGGCATCCAGCCGTCGGCCAGGCGCCCGGTGCGCTCGAGCACTTTCTCGACGAGGTTGCCGACGAACGACCCCATCCAGATCGGGATCGGTCGTTGCACGGGTAACGGATTCAGACCGACGCGGTCGAGGTGATGCCACGTTCCGTCGAACGTAACCAGTTCGTTGGTCCACAGCTCTCGCAGCACGGCAACCTGCTCTTCGAGCCGGCGGCCGCGGTTGGAGAAGTCCTGGTCGAGTGCCTCGTACTCCATCCAGTTGCGACCGATGCCGACACCGAGGCGCAACCGTCCCGAGGTCAACAGGTCGAGCTCGGCAGCCTGCTTGGCCAGCAGCACGGTCTGACGCTGGGTGCTGATGACGATCGACGTGGCGAGTTCGAGACGTGTCGTCACTGCGCCGAGGAATGTGAGGAACACGATTGGTTCGTGACACGGCACGTCGTACGTGTGCACCTTTTCACCGGGTCGCTGCCGATCGGGATGGGCGCCGATGACGTGATCGTTGGTGAGCACCGCGTCGAAACCCGCTCCTTCGAGCGCCTGCGCCATGTCTTTGAGGAAGGACGGATCATTCCCGATGTCGGTGTCGTTGAGCATGACGCCAAGTCGCACAACCAGGAACGTAGCAAAGGCGGTGTTCAGCGTTACGGGTCGGCTGGGCGATCATTGCCGGGCGAGCAGACCGAGAAGATCATCGATGCGGTCGACGCATTGCACGCCAAGATCCTCCAGCGCCGGCCGGGCATCGATCGGCAAGTCCTCACCGGTGTCTTGGTTGAGGATTCCCCCCATGTAGATCCGTCCGCTCCATTGTTCATTGCGGGCGCCTCTGGCAATCCGTTCGCCGAGCGCGAGCGCGTTTCCGTTGTACACGCCGAGCACGATGGCATCGGCATCTTCTTCGGTCGCGGCGCGCATGATGCCGTCGATCGTGCTGTCGGCTCCGAGCAGGATCACTTCTGCCCCCGCCTTCGGCAGGACTCTGGCCAACGCATCGCGAACCAGGTCGTGTACTTCGAGCACAGCCAGCACGACGCGGACACCGTCGAGGCGCGGCGCGAGCTTGTCGAGTCGCTCAGCGAGGCCGCGCACGTGTGAGGCCTTCCAAGGTTCGAGTCGGGCGACTTCCGCGGGAGCAGCGAGATCTACACGCCGTTCGAGGTCGGCCATCGAGGTGCGCCGCAGAGCGAGCATCACCTGCGCGGCGTCGCTGACCTCGACTCCTTCGCTGTCGAGCATCGCCAGGGCCCGGTCCCGGAACTCGATGGCATATGCCGCGGTCATCGAACCCAGCCGTTCGAGGCGTGGCCAATCGTAGAGGTCGGGCGACTTGCGCACATCGCGTTCGATCGCGTGCGCCAGCACGTGCACCTCGACGATCTCCGCAGCACTCGGAATGCGTTCCGCCTCCGTCAGCGGAACCGGATTCACGGCGTGCCCGGTCGGCCGTCGCAGTTGCAGGCCGATGTCGCACATCAACTGAGCGGTGACCGCGGCTGTGTTGTGTCCACGGTCACCGGGTCGGTGGTCGACCGTGTTTCCGTAGATCATCGAGCCGATCGAGTCGCGCCCGCGCAGATCGTCGAGGGCGAAGTGCACGACGGCACGACACTCGGGACTCTGGATCGTGTTGCCAAAGCAATGCGTCAGCCGTGCCCCGATCAAGGTCTCGACCACGTACAACTCCAGCGCTGCCCAGCCGACGTAGGCGCCGAAGTGGGAAGCCTGAGTCGCCGAGCCGTCTTCGAGGTTCGAGTGAGCGAGTGCGCCGTGGTCGCGCAGGGCTGCGATGGCTGCCAAGGCGCGCACCGACTCCTGCGTGACAAGGACTTCGTCGGATCCCCCGATCAGGTGATAGGCGGTGTACTGCCCGACGTTGCCGATCGTCGTGACGCCCGCGGCGAGGGCACGCAGCGTGTTCTGAAAGCCAGCGGGGAATCCGATCATGTAGTCGCCCAGGTGCGGCTGGATCGGCGCGGCCTCGCCGAGCCGTTGCCATTCCTGCGCGTCGAGGCGCGGGCCCGTCTCTTTGACAGCAAGGTGTCGCTCGGCCTCGGGCACACCCATGGCCCGGTCGAGGGCCAAGCCGAAGCGATCGACGGTGTACCCGTGCTCGGCGAGTGCGGCGTGGACGTCGGCGAGCGCGACCTCGGTTGCCTGCCACGTGGAGAGCCCGACTTGCATGTGATACATCACGCGGCCTTGGTCGCGACACCGTCGTTTGTACTCGGCCTCGGATCGTGCCCCGTTGGCTCGCAAGAAGGCCGTCGGCGACGCGGGCGGCGGGGCTGCCTCGCGGCCTTCGGCGATGAGTTGAGCGCCGGCCAGCATGCGAGGCACCCGGCAAATCTACATGTGTCGTTGATGCTGTGTCCGAACGACCTGACAAACTGAACCCATGCCGCGCGGCGCGTTACGCATCTACCTCGGTGCCGCGCCCGGCGTCGGCAAGACCTACGCGATGCTCGGGGAAGGTCAGCGTCGCAAGCAGCGAGGTGCCGATGTCGTCGTCGGCGTCGTCGAAGCCCACGGTCGTGCCCAAACCCTTGCTCAGCTCGGTGATCTCGAGGTCGTTCCCCGAATCGAGGTCGAATACCGTGGCACGACGCTGCAGGAGATGGATGTCGAGGCGATCTTGCGTCGGCGGCCCGACGTGGTGTTGATCGACGAGTACGCGCACACCAATGCGCCAGGGTCGCGCAACGAGAAGCGGTGGCTGGACGTCGAATTGCTGCTCGATGCAGGCATCGACGTGATTTCGACCTTGAACGTTCAGCACCTGGAATCACTCAATGACGTGATCAGTGAGATCACGGGAACTACGCAGCGCGAGACCGTGCCCGACTCTGTCGTGC
>DATAJN010000507.1:0-12517 GCA_036262105.1 Ilumatobacteraceae bacterium | reverse complement strand
TCACCACTCAGTACCTCGAAGAGGCCGACCGCATGGCCGACGACATCGTGGTGCTCGACCACGGTGAAACGGTGGCTCATGGAACGCCCGCCGAGTTGAAGGCCCGAGTCGGCGACGACCGGCTCGACATCAAGGTCGCCGCGGCCAGCGAGCTCGTTGCCGCCGCCAGTGCCCTCTCGTCGTTTGCCGAGAGTGAGCCGACCTTCGACAGCGAACTGCTCATCGTCACCGCACCGATCAAGCAGGGAGCCCGAGTGATCGACGTGGTGCGAGCCCTCGACGATGCCGGCATCGACGCAGTCGACATCACGCGTCGCGAGGCCACCCTCGACGACGTCTTCCTGACGCTCACCAGTGATCGTCACGACCGCGAGGAGTCGCAGGCATGAGCAACACACTGTTGACCGACGCCACCATCTTCACCCGTCGCAATCTCGAGCACATCCGCCAGGTGCCCGAGAAGCTCACCAACGTCACCATCCAACCGCTGATGTTCGTGCTGCTGTTCGCCTACGTCTTCGGCGGGGCCATCAAGGTGGGGGGCGGCGGCTACAAGGAGTACCTGATCGGCGGCATCCTCATCCAAACCCTCGCGTTCGCGATGATGGGCCCGGCGATGTCGATCGCCACCGACCTGCAGGAAGGCGTCATCGACCGCTTCCGATCGTTGCCGTCGCGCAGATCCGCGTACCTCTTGGGCCACTACTTCGCAGAGATGCTCGGCTCGGTGTTGACGATCGTCATCCTCCTCGGCACCGGGCTGATCGTCGGCTGGCGAACTCATGCGCCGTTCCTCCACGTCGTCGAGGCTTTGTTGCTGCTGCTGTTGTTCGCCTCGGCGGTCATCTGGATCGGTCTGTGGATGGGCATCCTCGTTCGCTCGCCCGACGCGGTGATGGGTGTCGGATTCGTCGTGGTCTTCCCCATCACGTTCATCTCCAACGCATTTGTGCCCATCGAATCGCTGCCCAACGTCCTTCAATGGG
This sequence comes from Ilumatobacteraceae bacterium, assembly GCA_036262105.1. GTDB lineage: Bacteria > Actinomycetota > Acidimicrobiia > Acidimicrobiales > Ilumatobacteraceae > JAENVT01. The sequence continues at coordinate 11,531 of DATAJN010000507.1, read as the reverse complement.
TGGCTTCTGCCAACCCGGTCAGCGTTCTGGTCAGTGCGGTGCGCACCCTGTTCGGTAACCCCGTTTCGCCGATCACCAAGCACATCTGGCCGATCGACCATCCCGTTGCCGCCGCCTGGGTGTACTGCGTCGCGCTCGTCGCACTCGGTTGGGTGATCGCGCAACGCCGCTACAAGGCTCGCACCACCGACTGATCGGCAGCCGCCGGGTCCCCACTGGCCACAGTAGACTGCGCTCTCCCATTGCTGAGAGCAGAACATGCGATCGACCCAGCCAGCGCGAGACCCATTTGCTCGTGAACGGCGGCGCGACTCCCGAGGCGCGCTCGCCGAGCCGATCCTCGGGGAACTGTTCAGCGTCGAGCGGTTGGAGCAGCACGCCCGCACGCTCGCCGCGGCTCAGACGGTGGCCGACTCGCCGCACAAAGGACACGCTGTACAGCCTCGAGTCGCCGAAGACGGCCGCATCCTGGTCGAGACCTACCGCACTCTGGCTCGGGCGATCAAGGATGAGCGCGAGATAACCCCGGCAGCGGAATGGCTCGTCGACAACTTCCCGATCGTCGACGAACAGCTCCGCGAGATCCGTGACGACCTGCCTCCCCATTACTACCGCGAGCTCCCCAAACTGAGTTCCGGTCATCTCGCCGGTTACCCGCGAGTTCTCGGCATCGCCTGGGCCTACATCGCCCACACCGACAGCCGATTCGATCCGGAGAGCCTGCGGCGAATGACCCGCGCTTACCAGGAAGTGGAGCCCCTCACCATCGGTGAGCTGTGGGCCATCGCGATCAGCCTGAGAATCCTTCTGGTCGACAACCTCCGCCGACTCGCCGAGCAGATCGTGGACAGCCGGACAGACCGGCAGATGGCCGACGACATCGCCGACACTCTGCTCGGCGTGGGCGGAGGAAACGCCGACGCCGTCCCGGCGACCATGCGCCGGCTGGCTCGCACAACACTCAGCACAGCCGCCCGAGTGCAGCTCTTCCAGCGTTTGCGCGATCAGGATCCTGCGCTCACCCCGGCGCTCGTCGAGTTGGAAAAGACGCTGGTGGATCTGGGCACGACGGCCGAGGACTTGGTTCGCATCGAGCACCAGCGCCAGGCGGGAATGAACGTGACGGTGCGCAACGTGATCACGAGCATGCGCCTGATCTCCTGGTTCGACTGGACCGAGTTCGTCGAGAGCGTCGGCCTCGTCGATGAGGTGCTGCGGCAGCGGAGTGCCTTCGGCGAGATGGACTTCGCCACACGGGACAGTTACCGCAAAGCCATCGAGGAACTGGCGCGCGATTCGTCGCTGACCGAGGTCGAGATCGCCACCATGGCTGCCGACCGGGCAGACGCTGCCCCTGTCGACGATGCCGAGCAGGCTCGAGCGGGTCGGCGCCGGGATCCCGGCTACTACCTGATCGCCGACGGGCGCCCATCGTTCGAACACGACCTCGACGTTCGAGCGCCGCTGGTGGCCAGGTTGCGACGTGCGTTCGTGCGATACCCGGCGACGGGCTACCTCACCAGCATTGCCGTCTTCACCGCTCTCATCCTTGCCGTGCCACTGCTGTTGTCGAGCGACCGTGGCGCAGCGATCGTTGTCGCCATCCTGGCGCTCATCCCCGCGTCCGACCTGGCAATCGCCCTCGTCAACCGGACGGTCACCAACGTGTTGGGCCCACGGCCGCTGGCGCGCTTCGAGCTCGATGACGGAGTGCCATCGAATCTGCGCACACTCGTCGTCGTCCCAATGCTCCTCACGAGCGAATCGGAAATCGAAGCGCTGGTCGGTGGTCTGGAGGTGCACTACCTCGGCAATGCCGACGGTGACGTGCGCTTTGCCCTCTTGTCGGATTGGCTCGATGCCTCGACGGAGGAGGTCGCCGGCGACGACGAGCTCCTCGGTGCCGCGGCGGCGGGCATCGATCGGCTCAACTCGCGCCATGGTGAGGCACCTGGGGGAGGCGCCCGGTTCCTGCTGTTCCATCGCAAGCGGTCGTGGAACGAGGCTGAAGGTTGCTGGATGGGCTGGGAGCGCAAGCGCGGCAAGCTCCAGGAGCTGAATGCATTGCTGCGCGGCTCGGAAGCGACAGGCATCCTGACCAACGAACGGCCCGCATCGACTCCACCGCCCGACGTGCGCTACGTCGTCACGCTCGATGCCGACACTCGACTGCCGCGCGGCGCTGTCGGGCGCCTCGTCGGAACGATCGCCCATCCGCTCAACCAACCGGTGTTCGATCCTCAGACCGGTCGGGTCATCGAGGGGTATGGCATCTTGCAGCCGCGCATCACCCCGACGCTTCCGAGCGACCACGGGGGATCGATCTTTCAACGCACGTTCTCCGGGTCCGCCGGGATCGACCCCTATGCATCCGCGGTCTCCGACGTCTACCAGGACCTGTTCCACGAGGGCAGCTTCACCGGCAAGGGCATCTACGACATCGACGCGTTCGAGGCGGCGATTGCGGATCGGGTACCCGAGAACGCACTCTTGAGCCACGACCTGTTCGAGGGTGTCTTCGCCCGCGCCGGGCTGGTGACCGACATCGAGCTGTTCGACGAGTTCCCTTCGAACTACCTCGTGTCGACAACCCGCCAACACCGATGGGCCCGCGGTGACTGGCAGTTGCTCCCGTGGATCCTCGGCAGGGCCCGCGACGCCACCGGCCGGCGCAGCCGAGCATCCATTCCAGGCATCGCCCGCTGGAAGATGGCCGACAACCTCCGGCGCTCGATGTCGGCCCCGCTGATGTTGGCCACTCTGATCGCGGCCTGGACGCTCCCATCGGTCTCGGCTCCGCTGTGGACCGGGTTCGTCCTCAGCCTGTTGATCATTCCGGCAGCAATCCCGGTGATCGCCGGGCTGATACCTCGCCGCCAGGGCATCTCCAAGCGCAGTCACGCTCGAGCCATTGGATTGGATCTCGCCACTGCGGCGAGCCACGTCGGCCTCGGCCTGGTGTTCCTCGCCGACCAGGCCTGGCTCATGCTCGACGCCATCATCCGAACCCTGGTGCGGGTATACGTGACCCGCAGGAAGCTTCTCGAATGGACGACCGCCGCCCAGGCCAAGGCCAGGCATCACCTGGATGTCGCCGCGTTCTATCGGCAGCTGGCCGCAAGCGCAGTCATCGCGGTGGCCGTCGCAGTCGCAGTCCTGGTCATCAAGCCCGAGGCAGGCGGGATCGCGATGCCATTCGCGGCGCTGTGGTTGCTGGCGCCGTTCGTGGCTCGCCAGGTGAGCCTGCCGGCGACCGAATCAGGATCGGCGCTTCTTTCCGTTGCCGATGTCGAGACCCTGCGCCTCACCGCCCGACGCACATGGCTGTTCTTCGACACCTTCGTCGGCCCGGAGGACCACGCCTTGCCGCCCGACAACTACCAGGACGATCCCAGTCCGGTCGTCGAACACCGCACGTCGCCGACCAACATCGGGATGTATCTGCTGGCGACTGTGACAGCTCGAGACTTCGGTTGGATCGGGACGCTCGAGATGGTGGAGCGCCTCGAAGCGACGCTGGAGACCATTGGCCGGCTCGAACGTTTTCGTGGACATCTGTTCAACTGGTACGACACACGCGATCTTCGTCGGCTCGAGCCGGAGTACGTATCGTCGGTCGACAGTGGCAATCTCGCCGGCCACCTCTTGACGCTTGCCAACGCTTGCCGGCAGATTATCGACCAGCCGCTTCCCATCGCAGCCGCGCTCGGGGGAATCGACGATGGGATCGCCCTCACCCGCGAGGCCGCAGGTGCGATCGGCGACGACCGGAGGGGGCAGACGCTCAGCCGACGGCACCTCGATGAGGTGCTCGAACTTCTGGTCGCCGCCACAACGACCACACCCGCCAATCCCCAGGCCTGGGCAAGGGGTCTCACGGACATGTCCGCGCACACTCGGACGTTGTCCGACATTGCCGCGGCACTCGTCGCCGAGCGTGGCGAGGGATCCAACAGCGAGCTGGCGACCTGGGCGGAAGCAACCAATCGGGCTGTGAGCAGCCACCTTCGAGACGCCGAGGTTCTCCAACCACAGGAGCTGGCCACCTTTCCGACGATCGCCGAGCTCTCGGATCCGCTCGTTCGTGCCGACGCAGGTGGGGCGACTCCCGCTGCGGGGCTGGTCCGACGCCTCCAGGCGATCGCCGATCAGGCCCAGCAACTGTTCAGTGAGATGGATTTCACGTTTCTGTTCGATCCGACGCGCAAGCTGTTCTCGATCGGCTTCAGGGTGCGCGACGGCGCTCTGGATCCGAGCTACTACGACATGCTCGCGTCCGAGGCGCGCCTAACCAGCTTCTTGGCCATCGCCAAAGGTGACGTGCCGCCCGACCACTGGTTCCGGCTCGGGCGCGCCCTCACGCCGGTCGGTCGCGGTTCCGCTCTGATCTCGTGGTCGGGGTCGATGTTCGAATACTTGATGCCCGCTCTCGTGATGCGCGCTCCCGCGCACAGCCTGTTGGAGCACACGAACCGATTGGTGGTCGCCCGCCAGATTCGCTACGCAGCGGAGCTCGGCGTGCCCTGGGGCGTGTCCGAATCGGGTTTCAACGCACGGGATCTCGCTCAGACGTACCAGTACTCGAGCTTCGGCGTCCCCGGTCTCGGTCTCAAGCGAGGCTTGAGCGAAGACATCGTGATCGCCCCGTACGCGACTGCTCTCGCGGCGATGATCGAGCCCCACGCCGCTGTGCGCAACTTCGCTCGCCTACGAACTGCCGGTGCGTACGGGCGGTATGGCTTCCGGGAGGCGCTCGACTTCACGGCACGCCGGCTTCCGGAGGGCGCAACGGTCGCGGTGGTCAAGAGCTACATGGCCCATCACCAGGGAATGGCGCTGGTGGCGATCGGAAACGTCCTCAACGACCGGGTGATGATCGAACGGTTTCATGCCGACCCGATCGTCGAGGCCACGGAGTTGTTGCTGCAGGAGCGCATGCCACGCGACGTGCTCGTGGCCCGACCGCGTGCCGAAGAGGTGAAGAGTGCTGCCGATGTACGCGAGCTCGTGCCGCCGATGCTCCGTCATTTCAACTCACCACACGACGCCGTTCCGCGAACGCACCTGCTGTCGAACGGTCGATACGCGGTGATGGTGACGGCGGCAGGAGCCGGCTACAGCCGCTGGGGTGACATCGCCGTGACCCGGTGGCGCGAGGACGCAACCCGCGACTCGTGGGGCAGCTTCATCTACGTGCGCGACATGCACACCGGCGCTGTCCGGTCGGTGGGCCATCAGCCCACCTGTGTCGAAGCAGACACGTACCAAGTCACGTACTCCGAGGATCACGCCGAGTTCTCCCGACGTGACGGAGCGATCGTCACCTCCTCCACCATCGTGGTGTCGACGGAGCACGACGTCGAGATTCGCCGCGTGTCGCTCACCAACCTCAGTTCGCACGAACGCGAGATCGAGTTGACGTCGTACGCGGAGATCGTGCTGGCGACGCAGGCGGCCGACGCCGCCCATCCGGCTTTCCAGAACCTCTTCGTGCAAACAGAGTTCGTTCCGTCCGTTGGTGCCCTCTTGGCAACTCGTCGACCGAGATCTCGCGACGAGAAGCCGATCTGGGCTGCGCACGTTGCCGCAGTCGAGGAGCAACCAAACACCGTCGTCCAGTACGAAACCGACCGGGCTCGTTTCCTCGGCCGGGGCAACTCGGCCCGCTCGCCGGTATCGGTGATCGATGGACGACCGCTCTCGAACACCGTCGGAGCAGTGCTCGACCCCATCTTCAGCCTTCGCTGCCGGGTCAGACTCGCTCCCGGCGCCACAGCTCACGCCATCTTCTCCACCGCTGTTGCAGAATCGCGCGAGGAGGTGTTGGACCTCGCCGACAACCATCGTGAGCCGGCCACTTACGAACGGGCAGCGATCCTGGCATGGACCCAGGCCCAGGTGCAGCTCCATCACTTGGGCATCACGTCGGACGAGGCCCACCTCTTCCAACGACTGGCCAACCGCATCCTGTATTCCGATCCGACGCTGCGACCCGGGCCGGGCTTGTTGAGCAGCAACCAACTGGGCGCGCCTGCGCTCTGGGCCCATGGCATCTCTGGGGATCTGCCCATCGTGGTCGTTCGGATCGACGAGTCCGAGGATCTCGACATCGTCCGGCAACTGCTTCGCGCCCATGAGTACTGGCGGTTGAAGCTCCTCGACGTCGACCTGGTCATCATCAACGAGCACGGCGCCACCTACGCGCAGACCCTCCACGATTCGCTCGAGTCCCTCGTGCGCACCAGCCGATCCTCATTCGGTCACGAAGGCGACCACGCGCACGGCGCCGTGTACATCCTGCGCGGCGAGCGTCTTTCCGACGAGGATCGAACGCTCGTGCAGGCTGCCGCCCGGGCCGTGCTGTTGAGCCGGCGGGGCAGCATTGCCGAACAAGTGGTTCGCCTCGATCGCGTCGAGAAGGTACGCCCGCCGGCACCGCCGGCTTCGCCCAAGAACACCGTCGAGACCATGGCGGCGCGCCCGGAACTGGAGTTCTTCAACGGGTTGGGTGGTTTCGCTGACGGCGGTCGCGAGTACGTCACCGTGCTGGGTCCTGGGCAATCGACCCCAGCGCCTTGGCTGAACGTGATCGCCAACCCGTCGTTCGGGTTCCAGGTCTCCGAGTCGGGTTCCGGGTACACGTGGTCGGGGAACAGCCGCGAGAACCAGCTCACCGCGTGGTCCAACGACCCGGTCAGCGACCCGGTGAGTGAGGCGCTGTACGTGCGCGACGACGACAGCGGTGAGCTGTGGGGTCCGACGGCTCTGCCGATCCGATGCGACGAGTCGACCTACATCGCTCGCCACGGTGCTGGATACAGCCGGTTCGAACACTTGCACGACGGCATCCAGCTGAACTTGGTGCAGTTCGTCCCACTCGACGCATCCCTCAAGGTCTCGGTGTTGACCGTCGAGAACCGATCCGGCCGCTCCCGGCGCCTGTCCGTCACCGCCTACGCCGAATGGGCGCTGGGCACCTCGCATGGCGCCAACGCACCTCGGATCGTCACGGCCCTGGAGCCCCAGACCGGTGCACTCACTGCGCGCAATCCCTGGAACGTGGAGTTCCCGGGTCGCGTCGCCTTCCTCGACCTCGGCGGGCGACAGACGGGTTGGACGGCCGATCGCACCGAGTTCCTCGGGCGCAACGGCGCCGCCGACCAGCCCGCCGGCCTCGACCGCGGCTACCGGCTGCAGGGGTCGGTCGGCGCCGGCATGGATCCGTGTGCTGCGCTGCAGACCAGATTCGAGCTCGCCAATGGAGCGCACACCCAAGTCGTCGTTCTACTCGGCGAGGCCGACGGAATCACTGGTGTCGCCGACCTCGTGCGGCGCGGACGCAAGGCCGACCACGACGAGACACTGCGCGGCGTGGGGAGCTACTGGGACGACACCCAGGGAACGATTCAGGTACGCACACCCGACCGGTCGATGGACATCATGCTCAACCGCTGGCTCGTCTACCAGACCCTGGCCTGCCGGATGTGGGCGAGGTCGGCGTTCTATCAGGCAGGTGGCGCATACGGCTTCCGCGACCAGCTCCAAGACGTCATCGCCCTGGTGACGCCGAGGCGTGATCTGGCTCGCGAGCATCTGCTTCGGGCTGCCGCACATCAGTTCGTCGAAGGAGACGTGCAGCACTGGTGGCATCCGCCGTCGGGTCGCGGCGTCCGAACGCGCATCTCCGACGATCGCCTCTGGTTGCCATACGCGGTCGATCGGTACCTCGCGGTCACCGGCGACGCGGGTGTGCTCGACGAGATGGTGCCGTACATCGAAGGAGCCGTCCTGCGACCCGAACAGATGGAGTCGTACTTCGAACCGGAGAGCTCCGAGAAGTCCGCCTCGTTGTTCGACCACTGCGCGGCAGCGATCGACCGAAGCCTCGCCAACGGTACTCATGGGCTACCGCTGATCGGAACAGGCGACTGGAACGACGGCATGGACCGGGTCGGCCGAGAGGGCCGCGGCGAGAGCGTCTGGCTGGGCTGGTTCCTGCACATCGCCCTGGCCGCATTCGCCACGATCGCCGAAGCCCGCGGCGAGCAAGCTCGCGCCAATCGCTGGCGAGTGCACATGAGAACGCTCAGGGCGGCTCTCGAACGCGACGGATGGGACGGCGACTGGTACCGGCGCGCCTTCTTCGACGACGGCACTCCGCTTGGTTCGTCCATGAACCTCGAATGCAGGATCGACTCGATCGCCCAATCGTGGAGCGTCCTGTCGGGCGCCGCTGATCCGGCTCGCGCCCACCAGGCGATGTCGGCACTCGACGAGTACCTGATCCGGCGCGGCGATGGGCTCGTGCTGCTGTTCACACCGCCGTTCGATCATTCCGACGTCGACCCGGGCTACATCAAGGGATACCTGCCCGGCATTCGCGAGAACGGCGGCCAGTACACGCACGGAGCCATCTGGTCGGTGCTTGCCTTCGCCGCGCTGGGCGACGGCGACAAGGCCGGCGAGCTGTTCGCGATCCTCAATCCGATCAACCATGCCAGTACGCGGGCGGGTGTCCACCGCTACAAGGTCGAGCCATACGTCATGGCCGCCGATGTCTACAGCGAACAACCTCACGTCGGGCGCGGTGGATGGACCTGGTACACCGGGTCTGCGGGATGGATGTACCAGGCCGGCGTCGAGTGGATCCTCGGGTTCCGCCTGCGCGGCACCACACTGGTTCTCGACCCATGCATACCGCGCGCCTGGCGGGGGTTCGAGATCACCTTCCGCTATCACACCGCCAAGTACGAGATCGTCGTGGAGAACCCACATGGAGTCAGTCGTGGACTGGTTTCGGCCGAACTCGACGACCAGGCTCTAGCGGGCGATTGCGCGACGATTCCGCTGGCCAACGACGGCGTCACGCATCACGTGCGGATCGTGCTCGGCTAGTTGCTGGCGTGCGCCTGTAGCCGGTGCAGCACCGCAGCCGCCTCGATCCTGTTGTCGAGGGAGAGCTTGCGCAAGATGTTCGAGACGTGCACGCTGGCCGTCTTGCGAGAGATGAACAACCGCTCGCCGATGGCACCGTTCGACAGCCCGCATGCGACCAGTTCGAGGACGTCGCGCTCGCGGCGCGTCAGCCCGAGCTCATCGGACTGCGGCGCCTGCTGCTCGGATGCCATCGCCGTTCGGCTGAGGTTCAGCCCGGCGCGTCGGGCCAACGATTCGATCTCCTGCATGAGGGGTGTAGCCGGCAGATCGATTGCCAGGGCGCGGGCCCGCCTCAGTAGCTCGGCCGCGGCGCATCGAGCGGTGCTCGAGCGTCCTCCGACACCGGCCAGCCGCGCTTCGGCACCGCGCCATCTGGCGTACGCCTCCTCATACCTCATGCCCAGCTCCTCCCAGCCATCGGCGACGTTCGACCACGCGGCGGGATCGGGAGATCGCTGTAGCCGAGACAGTTCCGCGAGTGCCCTCTGCCGCTCAAGGCTCTCCTCGGGACCGAGTCTCTCGGCTCGTGAGGCGACGCGATCAATCCAGCAATTGGCGATCGCCATCGACGTCGTGACGTTGCCCGGTCGCCCGCGATCGGCTGACTCAACTCGGTCCGCCAAGGCTGCGATCCCGGACCCGAGCAACTGCCATTCACCGAAGGAAACGCCACTTCGACAGCGGTCGAGCAAATCGTCGACCAAAGCGGTCGGATCGACCCGCCAGTCATCCGCATGGTCGAATTCGACGAGGACGGCCCCGAGCTCGCATAAGTTCTCCAGCCAGAAGTCCGACTGGCCCAACAGCGCTCGAACGCGTTCCATGGTCTGGCGCACCTCGTCGAGACGCCCCTGGCGAATCAAGGCAATTTCCATGTACAGGAACAAATCGCGCTCCGACGCTTCGGCGAGCAAGCCGGCCAGCTCGTGGCTCAACTCCTCAGCTTCCGACCATCGGCCAAGGGTCATCAGCGAGCCCAACCAGTACGAGGCCATCGCTGTGCCCAGAGGGCCGCCGAGGCCTGAGGATTGCACCAGCTCTACACCCGCGGCCGCAACGTCGATGATCTCCGCGTAGCGCCCGGCGAGCGCCAGCGAGTTTGTCAACCCGTTGTATGCGATCAGCGTGTGCTCAGGCGAGACATCGGGACCGCACATCGCGACGGTCGCCCGCGCCTGTTCGAGTGCTGATTGGCCGGTCGGATCAGCGATGGTGAGCGCCGCGCTGAAGGCGTTGCGGGCGAGAACGATCGCGTCAGCATCGCCAAGCGACGATGCCACGGCGAGTGCCTCCTCGGCGCACGCCAGTGCCTCTTTGGCTCGCTTGGCGTATCCGTGGCCCAAAGCAGCGTCGGCCAGGGCCTCGACGCGCGCCGCCGACGGTGGCGACGTCGGGATCACCGCGAGGGCATGCTCGAGCGCCCAAGCGCACTCGTCCCAACGCGACGAGAACCGATACATAGCCCGCAGCCGCAACCAGACGTCACCCTCGCGCCAGGGGTCGCGCCCGGCGAGCTCATCGACCGCGTGCCCCGCGAGCTCGATGGCGCGTTCGAGATGACGTGCGTGGTACGCGGCTGCGGCCGCGTCGACGAGCACCGCCGCGTGATCCGTACCGACGAGTGATTCGGCGTCATCGACGACATTCCACAGCTCGAGCCCTCGGCCGAAGTGACCCTCCGCCTCCGATGGCGCTCCGTCAGCCATCGCCACACGCCCGGCAGCGAGCCATGAGACGAGAGCCGGCCGCAGGCATTGCGCCGCCGACCAGTGGCGCGCTATCTCACCCAGCCGCCCGGGGCGCACGGCGGCGATGCTGCGAGCTAGATCTCCGTGTATCTCGGTGAGGGTCTCGGGCGCGAACTCCGAAGCGAACACCGTTCGGGCCAGCTCGTGGGTGAACCTCACCTCGTCGCCCTCCACCACGAGCAAACCGCCGGTCACTAGCTCGTCGACCGCAGTGGCCAGCGCGACGCTGTCGATTCCAGCCGCCATGGCGAGCACCGTGGGCGAGCTGCGGCCAGCGACAGCGACAATCCGCAGCAGATCGATCGCCGACTCCGGCAACGTGGCAGTCCGCGCCAGGATCACGTCGCGCAATGACTTCGGGCATCCCATCACGCCGACCAGATTGGCCGCGACGAGTTCCTCGATGAAGAAGGCATTGCCCTCGCTCAAGCGATGGATCTCGTCGATCGAGGCTCCACCGATCGCGCCGGGCGCGATCGCGGATACGAGTTCGGCAGTGCGGTCGCGATCGAACCGCTCGAGGTCAACCTGCTCGGGTCGGGCAGCGCGGACGACCTCGGCAAGCACCGGGCGCAATGGGTGTCGCCGCGGAAGATCTGAGCGATAGGTGCCGATGAGCAGCAGCGAGGTCGGCCGAGACGACCGAGCCAGCAGAGAGAACAACGTCTGGGTCGATGGGTCCGCCCAGTGCAGGTCCTCCATCACGATGACGATCGGTCCCCATTGACCGAGCCGCTGGAGAACCTCGATGACCGATTCGCACAACCTGGCGCGATCCACCATTGCTGAGGCCGGCCGTGCACCTCCGAGTTCGGGGACGAGATGACCCAACGCGGCGCGTGAGCC
>DATAJN010000506.1:0-2286 GCA_036262105.1 Ilumatobacteraceae bacterium | reverse complement strand
AGTCTGACCGCGGCGTAGTCGGCAACAGGCCTCAGCAGGCGGAAGCGGGCGGTCGATCCTGAGCGTCGCTCGGTCGCCACGAGTGACTTGTCGACGAGTCGTGCCAGCAGTACGTCGATGTCGCCGGCCGGCAGCGTGTCGTCGGTACACACCGCCGACACGGCATCGAGCGTGAAGCCACCGGAGAACACCGACAGCCGGGCCAACAGTGTTCGCTCCTCGTCGAACAACAGGTCGAAGCTCCAATCGACCGCGGCCTGCATCGTTTGTTGACGTCTCGGCCGTCCGCTGCTGCTCGTGCTGACGACGCCGAAGCGGTGCTGCAGCAAGTCGGCCAGCTGCATGGGCGAGAACGCTCGGGTACGAGCCGCAGTCAACTCGATGGCGAGGGGAAGGCGATCGACGTTGGAACAGATCGCCGCGACCGCAGGTCGTGTGGTGTCGTCGAGCACGAAGCCGCCGTCGGAATCCATTGCCCGACTGGCGAACAGCAGCATGGCCTCGTCGAGCTCCAGCGGCTCGAGCACTCGAACGCATTCGCCCGGCAGGCCGAGCGGCTCGCGGCTCGTGGCCAGCACCGTCACACCGGGGCACGAGCGCACGACAGCGGACACGACGGCCGCCGCTTGGGCAAGCACATGCTCGCAGTTGTCCAGCACGATGAGGAGCTCGGTGGTAGCCAAACCCGTGATCAACCAGTCGATCGTGTCATCGCCGGCGGCGTGGCCGAGGCGTGGTCCGAACGTGCGGTGGAACGCAGCGACGACGGCCCGCTCGCCGGCCTCCACGCCGAGTTCGACCAGCCAGGTGCCGTCTCGCCAGACCGGGTCGGGATGCAGGGCGATCTCCGTGGCGATGCGCGTCTTGCCGACTCCGCCCGGGCCGATGACCGAGACCAGGCGTCGCGACTCGAGCAACTCGATGATGTGGGCAACGTCGGTGGCGCGACCGACGAACGTGCTCAACTCGGGATGGATGTTCGACAGCCCGAGCGCCGGGCTGATCGCGAGAGCGGGGGCGACCAGGGTCGCCTCATGAGCCAGCACCTGTCGTTCCAGCTCGCGCAGCGCGGGCCCGGGCTCCAGGCCGAGCTCGTCGGCGAGCAGATCGCGAGCCCGCTGGAAGGCGCGGAGGCTGTCGGACTGCCGATCGCATCGGTACAAGGCCAGCATCAGTTGGGCCCAGAACCGTTCGCGCAGGGGATGCTCGCGGACCAAGCCTTCGAGCTCGGCGGCGACAATCTCGTGACGGCCGTCGGCGAGGTCGGCGTCGATGCGCTCTTCGATCGTCGTGAGACGCATCTCCTCGAGCCGCGTACGATGCGCTTCGGCAAACTCCTCGAACAGGAAGTCTTCGAGCGCGGGTCCGCGCCAAAGGGCGAGGCTCTCGCGAAGGGTGAGCGCGGCTTGCGTGTGCCGGCCGGCCGCAAGTTGTTCGTGTCCGAGCCTGGCAAGCCTGGTGAATCGCTCGGCGTCGATCTGCTCGGCGTCGACTGCCAAGACGTACCCGCCGTCGCGGCCTTCCAACGAAGCGTCGGCGAGCAGCCGGCGAAGCTTGGAGATCTGCGCCTGCAAGGCGTTGGCGGCACCGCTGGGTGGCGAGTCGCCCCACAGCAGATCGGCGAGCCTGTCGGCGGACACCGGCTGGCCGGCGCGGAGCAACAATGCCGCGAGGAGGGTGCGGAGCTTGGTGCCGCGGAGCTCGACCGGTCGGCCCTCGGAGTCGAGCACCTCGAGTGTGCCCAGCACCCGGAATTCCACGGGCCAACGCTAACGCGGGGTAGTCATGGTCGTTGACGCTGTCGGAACCAGCGGTCGACGATGGTCAGCGCTGCAGCGTCGTCGGCAAATTCCTCGACGTGTTCAGCGGCAAGTGCAGCGGCGCGACGACGATCTCCATCGACGGACAGGAGCAGGATCTCGACGAGCTGCCGCTCGCGCCTCGAGATGCGCGTTCGAGCGCCTCTGGCGAGTCTGGCGCGCCGCGCTGCCTGATCCGTTGAACCGGCGAGCGACATGAGGAACGCCGCGTAGGCCTGTCCGACGGCGAACCCGCTGCAGAGCTCGAGGTGTGCTTCGAGCTCTGCAGCCGTAGCTTGCAAGCGGACGACAGCGTCGGCGGTGGCGATGTACGCCTCGGCCGCTGCGACATCGGCGCCAGTGAACGCGATGCTCATCGCCACAGCGGATGTCGGTGATTGTGATGGTGGCGGGTGTCGGTGATTTGAACCTTGGCGATTCGGCGTTGACGCTCGATCGCGAGGTGAAGGTGGTACTGGGAGAGTTC
>DATAJN010000505.1:0-3582 GCA_036262105.1 Ilumatobacteraceae bacterium | reverse complement strand
GTGGCCGGTGGTCACGGCGATGCCGCGCGCCCGGAGGCGAGCGGCGAGATCCTCGGCGACGGCGACACTGCGGTGGCGCCCGCCCGTGCACCCCATCGCGATGGTGAGGTACGTCTTTCCCTCCGCCTCGTACGCTGGTACGAGCGACGCCATCATCGCCTCGAACTGATCGAGGAAGTGGGAGGCGTTCGAACGCTCGAGCACGAAATCGCGAACCGCCGGATCGTGACCCGTCAGCGGGCGCAGATCCTCTTCCCAGTGCGGGTTGGGAAGGAAGCGCACATCCATGATGATGTCGGCATCGAGCGGCATGCCGTACTTGTAGCCGAAGCTCTCGATCGCTATCTGGAGCCGCTGGCCGTCGCCGGCCTGGTCGAACGCGGCCAGCAGCTTCGTCCGCAGTTGGTGGATGTTGAGGTCGGAGGTGTCGATCACGAGATCGGCTGCACTTCTCACGGGATCCAGCAGTGTGCGCTCCAACTCGATCGCTTCCACGAGGCCACCGGCCTCGGAATCGAGGGGGTGTTTGCGCCGCGACGAGTCGTAGCGTTTCACCACGGCAGCCGTCGTCGCATCGAGAAAGACGATGCGCACTCGGTGCCCGTCGCCGCGGAGCGCGGCCACCTTCGGCAGCACGTCGACGTGCTGTCGGCCGGAGACCAGCGCCAGCCGTTCGATGTCACTCCCCGGCTTGCTGGCCAACTCAACGATCGTGTCGACCAACGACGTGGGAAGGTTGTCGACCACGTACCACCCGAGGTCTTCGAGAACAGCCGCCGCTGCGGAACGCCCGGCGCCGGACAATCCGGTGATCAGGACGATGTCGGCCACTGATCCCGATGGTATTGCCTACAGCTTGCGAGTGCGCAGATACAGCAACCTGGGAATCGTCGCCGCATCGAGGTACTCGTCGGCCAACTCGAGAAAGCCATCGGGCGGCGCCGGCTCCAACATTCGCTCGATCAGCAGTCCGTTCTCGGCGAGTGCGTTGACGTAGCGGCTCAACGGCCGATGGATGAAGGGGATCAGGACGCCCTTCTCGACCTCCTCGTCGCTCTCCTGTTCGACCAGATATGCGCCGATCCGCCAGTACTGCTCCGGTGGGTCGAGCAGGTGATCGTCGATCCATCCGCTGTTGGGCGTTTGCAGCAGTGGATGGTTGAGGAAGAAGCAGAAACGCCCTCCGCTCGACAGCACACGGGCGACTTCGGCGATCGCTTGGTCGACCTCACGGATGTGCTCGAAGACCAGACACGCTACGACGGCGTCGAAGCTGCCGTCGGTAAACGGAAGCGCCGCGGCTTCAGCGCGAGCGAACGAGGCGCCGCCGCGCTGTTTTGCGACGCTGACGCAGTTCCAGGTCGGATCGATCCCGACGACCTCCGCACCCAGACTGGCGGCCAGCCGGCTGATCTGACCATCTCCGCAACCGACATCGAGCACCCGTCGCGCACCGCTCAGCTCGGCCGCGGCCAGCGGGAGGATCTGCTCTTCGTACTCCGGATCGGCACCATCGGTGAAGCCCTCGATCCACCACGTCGCATGGGTCTCCCACAGACTTCGATCGCTCATTGCCGCACGTTGACGGGGATGTCTTGACCGACGGCGTGGAACTTGGCGTGGACGGCCTCGGCTACTGCGTCGGGCAGGAACGACTGTGCCTTCAGCTCTTCGAGTGACGCCTTCTTCACCATGTTCACGCCACCCATCACCTGGATGAGCTTCTTCTTCCGCGAGTCACCGAGGCCCGGAATGCCATCGAGGGAGCTGGCAGTCATCCGCTTGCCGCGCAGCTCACGGTGGAAGGTGTTGGCGAACCGGTGGGCTTCGTCGCGGATGCGCTGCAACATGAACAGGGCCTCGCTCCCGCGCGGCACCTCGACTGGTTCACCGTGACCCGGCATGTAGACCTCCTCGAAGCGCTTTGCCAACGAGGCGACGGGGATCTCGTCGTACAGACCGAGCGAACGAACCACACGCTCGGCGACGGCGAGCTGCCCCTTGCCGCCGTCGACGAGTAGGAGCTGCGGAGGGTAGGAGAACCGGCCCGGTCGCTGGCCCAGTTCGGTGAGCGGGCGATCGCGTTCGTCGAGGTACGCGGTCAGACGCCGGGTGAGCACTTCCTCCATCGCCGCGTAGTCGTCGTTGCCCGGCACGTCCTTGACCTTGAAACGGCGGTACTCGCGCTTGTTCGGCAGGCCGTCTTCGAGCACCACCATCGAACCCACGTAGTCGCTGCCCTGAAGGTGAGCCATGTCGTAGCACTCGATGCGCAGAGGCGCCTCTGGGAGCGCGAGGAGATCCTGCAGCTCCGTCAGCGCGCGGCTGCGGGCGTTGTGATCTCCCGCTCGACGAAGCCTGTGACGCATGAACTCGTCCTTGGCATTGCGCGTGACGGTTTCGTGCAGGTCGCGCTTGTCGCCACGCATGGGCACCCGGATCTGAACACGCGAACCGCGCAAGTGCGTCAGCCACTCTTCGTACGTCGACTGGTCTTCTGGCTCGACGGGCACCAGCACCTGCTTGGGCACTCCGAGCGGAGGCTCGTCGCCATACAGCTCCTCGAGGATCCGATCGACGAGACCACCCGGACTGAGCTCTTCGACCTTGTCGACGATGAAGCCCTTGCGCCCCACGACACGACCCTTGCGCACATAGAAGATCTGCACCGCGGCTTCGAGATCATCATCGACGAGGCCGATCACGTCGATGTCCTCGCTGCGCTCGGCAACCATCTGCTGCTTCTCGATCGCCCGATGTACCGCTGTCAGCCGGTCGCGTAGGCGCGCGGCACGCTCGTACTCCAGGTCGTGGGCGGCCGACTTCATCTCCGCATCGAGCCGCTTGACGATCTGATCGGTGTCGCCTTCGAGGAAGTCGCACAGCTCCGTGACCAACTGCCGGTACTCGGGCTCCTCGATCTCGCCGACACACGGTCCGCTGCACTTCTCGATGTGATACAAGAGGCAAGGTCGACCGAGTCGCTGGTGTTCGTTGAACTTGCCCGGACTGCAGGTTCGGATCGGAAAGCTGCGCAGCAGCAAATCGAGCGTGTCGCGAATGGCGTAGGCGTGGGCGTACGGCCCGAAGTACTTCGTGCCCTTGCGCTTGCGCCCGCGCATGACCAACGCACGGGGGTATTGCTCGTCGAGGGTGACAGCCAGGAACGGATAGCTCTTGTCGTCGCGCAGGCGGATGTTGAACCGGGGTCGGTGTTGCTTGATGAGGCTGTACTCGAGCATCAATGCCTCGACCTCGTTGCGCACCTCGATCCACTCCACGGACTCCGCGGTCGCCACCATTTGCGCGGTGCGCGGGTGCATGTTCCTCGGGTCCTGGAAGTAGTTCGAGAGGCGTTGACGCAGGCTCGCCGCCTTGCCGACGTAGATCACACGTCCCAGTGCGTCTTTGAACTGATACGACCCTGGAGTGTCGGGAATCGTGCCGGTCGGCGGGCGCTGCACCATCGATATCGAGGCTAGGCCTCTCATACCGTGACCCGCGGTAGGGTTTGCACGTGGCCGGCCGCTTTGCGTACTCCAAGCCCCATCGACGGGGGCCCAACGACCCATGGTTCCGCGT
>DATAJN010000504.1:0-2095 GCA_036262105.1 Ilumatobacteraceae bacterium | reverse complement strand
GGCCAAAGCAGTGCATCGAGGTGGGTTGAGCACGACGTTCATCATCGGCCTCGGCTTTGAAGCCGTGATCTCGGTCGTCATCGGTCTGGCCGTACTCAACGAGCGATTGACGAGTGCGCAGATCGCCGGGATCGCGATCATCCTCGTGGGGCTGGTCACCCTGAAGCACGGCTGACCGAGCCAGCAACTCGCCGAAGTCTCGGACCGACTCGCAAGGAAGGCCGACCTGAGAAGACAATCTGCGTGCTCCGTCAATCGGCGGGGCGGCGTCGCATGAGCAAGTTGTGCACGCTGCTGAGCACGATCTGACCGTCCTGATTCAGGACTTCGACCTTGTTCCGCACGATGCCTCGGTCAGGCTTGCTCTCCGATGGGCGCGTCTCAAGACACGTGAACCGAACAGAAAGCGTGTCTCCAACACGGACAGGGTTGCTGAACCTCACCTCGTCCCAGCCAAGGCCGGCGATGACCGCCGCGCCTGCCTCGGGAGAGGAGTGCATCAGCGCACCCTGAATTGCCACTGTGTGAAACCCCGACGCCGTCAACCCGCCGAAAATGCTCGCTGCCGCGGTTGCCAGATCGAGATGGAATGGCTGTGGATCGTATTGGCGAGCAAACGCCATGATCTCCTCGGCACTGACCACGTACGCACCGTGCTCGAACGACTCGCCGACCTCGTAGTCCTCGAAGTACTTCACCGCCCGATAATCGCACACGCGGGTCAAGACGTGGACGATTCGAGTTGCGGGTCCCATCGGAGTCGTCGGACTTGGCTTGTCTTCTTCGCTACCCTCCTCGCCTGAGTGAGTTGCTGGGCCGTCGGAGCGAACACGGAATCGCAGCTCGGAACGCATCAAACGCACCAGGCAACGATGGCTCCTGCCGGGTGTTGTGGTTGTTTCTCCCAGGCCATCTCACCTCGCTTCAGGAACTCGAGCACGGTTGACCCGGCCTGCTCAGCCGCGGTCGAACTCCTCTGCCACGACCTGCAGGCGATGTCGGTACTCGTCCCACCACGCCGAGTCTCCCGGCGCCATGTTGTCGTTGTCGATGCGCAACCCGGCGGCGCCGTCGATCAACTCTCGAACGATGTCGGCGTGGCCGGCGTGCCGATCAGTCTCGGCGATCATGTGGATGAGGATCCTGTGCAACGTCACCTCACGCCGTTCCTCCGGCCACCATGGAACGTGGCCGACCGCATCGAGCGGGAGGCTCTCGATCGTGACATCCGCGTGTGCCCACGACTGGTGGTACAGCCCGACGATGTCGTCGCGCGACTCGTCAGCGGCCGCCCACATGTCGGCGTTCGGCTCGGCGTCTTCGTCCAACCATGGCAGCGATCCCTCGAACGGCCGTCCAAACGTTTCACCGAAGTAACCGAGCTCGACGCTGGCGACGTGCTTCACCAGACCCAAGAGGTTGGTGCCGGTAGGTGTCATCGGGCGGCGGATGTCGTAGTCGCTCAGGCCTTCGAGTTTCCACATCAGTGCCTCTCGGGCGACCTGCAAGTAGCGATGAAGATCGGCTTTTGGATCCGACTCGGCCATGTCCGACAGCTTTGCATCCCATCGGCGGCGGATCAGGCAACAATGGGGTTGTGCTGTCGCTCGATGCCATGCTGTCCGATCTCGAATACCTCGTGTCGGTCGAGTCGCCGTCGAACGACCTCGAAGCGATCAGCCGATCTGCCGGCGCAGTCCGAGATGTCATCAAGCGCAGGCTCGGTCACAACGCCGTGCTCGTCGAGAGTGCCGCAGGCCCGCACGTGTTGGCTCGATTCGGGTCGTCGTCGCGTGTGTTGCTGATCGGCCATCACGACACCGTGTTCCCGATCGGCGCTGTGGTCAGCAGACCGTTTCGTGTCGACGCCGGCAGGGCCACCGGACCGGGAGTGTTCGACATGAAGGCCGGCATCGTTCAGGCCATCCATGCCCTCACGTTGCTCGAGGACCTCGATGGCGTGGAGATGTTGATCACCGCCGACGAAGAAGTCGGATCGAAGTCCTCGCGGGAGCTCATCGAGGAGCGGGCGCGCGCCTGCGGCGCGGTGTTGGTGCTCGAGCCGAGCGCCGACGGCGGTGCGCTGAAGATCGGG
>DATAJN010000503.1:0-1651 GCA_036262105.1 Ilumatobacteraceae bacterium | reverse complement strand
GCCGGGCCCGATACACCGCAGAATGCTCGCCCCACTAGGTTTCGATGACCATCCAGGCCAGAATCGTGGGATGTCGAGAGTGACACTGCAAACGATCGCCGACCGAGTCGGTGTCAGTCGTATGACGGTGTCGAACGCCTTCTCCCGCCCCGACCAACTGTCGGCGGACCTCCGCGGCCGCATCTTGACCGCCGCCGAGGAGCTCGGCTATGCCGGGCCCGACCCGGCAGCACGTGCTCTGGCGAGAGGAACTGCCGGCGCGGTCGGGGTACTGCTCACCGACTCGTTGAGCATGGCGTTCACCGATGAGGTCGCCACGACGTTCCTGGGGGCCGTCGCCGAGGAGCTCGCCCCGACGGGCTTGGCCCTCACGTTGCTGTCCGCGTCCGACCAGCCGAACATGATCCCGGCGCGCGACGTGCCGATGGACGGCGCACTCGTCTACTCCTGCAACACCCAATCGACGGCGGTCGAATGGCTGAAGCGGCGCAAGCTGCCACTCGTGTACGTCGACCAAGCGGCCGTACCTGGCATCGCCAGCATCAACATCGACGACCGGGCCGGCGCCAGAGCCGCAGCGCAGCACCTCGTCGACCTCGGCCATCGTCGCATCGACATCGTCACCCAGAACCGCGACGCACTGCCGGGAATGGTCACCGACCCCATCGGCGCCTCGACGGTTCACGTCCAGAAGCAGCGCATGCTGGGCTGGTTCGACGCGCTCGACGCCGCCGGCATCCGACCGAGGGTCGCCCAGGAACGACCGTTGGACCAAGACGGTGGAGGTCAGGCTGCGCTGCTGCTGCTCGACAGCGACGATCCGCCAACGGCGGTGCTGTGCTTCAGCGACGTGATCGCCTACGGGATCGTCCAGGCCGCACAGGCACGCGGGCTACGCGTACCCGAAGATCTGTCCGTCGTCGGTTTCGACGACAACCCCCTCGCGGAACGCATGCGGCCTGCGCTCACAACGGTACGCCAGGACGTGGCCGCCAAAGGCCACGCCGCCGCCGCCGCGCTGACTGCTGCCATCGAGCGATCTCGAACGGGAACGAACAGCCGGGTACGCCACGTGCTGCTGCCGACACAGTTGATCGTTCGCGACAGCACGACCAAGCCCGCGTGACAACCAGCCCGGGGCGCGCCACCGGACGCCCCGGGTTGTGCGGGTTGGCTGTCAGGAGTCGGCTGAGGCCGGTGGCTTGTACAGCTGGCCGAGGATGGCACCCCAGATGATGTGCCAGAGCATCACGGCGAACGGCAGCTTCCAACCGGCAGGGCCACCGAAGCTGAACGGCTTGAGACCGCCGCCGAACGTCGATGGGTGGTTGGCGCGCAGGTACACGTAGGGAATCAGGAACCCGGTTGATATCAACCCGAGCACCGCGCCCCAGATTGCGCCCTTGCCGATGTTGCCCATCGTGGTGTTCGGCAGCGGGATGCGACGACGCACCAGAGCAGCGAACAGGATCGCGAACACGATGCCGTCGAACGTGTGGAGCATGTATCCACCGAAGAACGACCCGAACGAGCCGATGGGCTCGGCGGTCGTACCCAGGAAGAATCCGTTGAAGTCTGCCCAACGAAGCTCGGGCAGCCCGATGCCAACGAGGTAGTAGCCGATCATCGTCGTAAGGTGCGTGGCGATGAA
>DATAJN010000502.1:0-1566 GCA_036262105.1 Ilumatobacteraceae bacterium | reverse complement strand
TACGTCGACGCGGCGATCGCCGCGGGCATGGACATCGATGCGTTTGCGCCGCGTCTGAGCTTCTTCTGGAACGCCCACAACAACTTCTTCGAAGAGGTCGCCAAGTACCGTGCGGCGCGACGCATCTGGTACCGATTGATGAACGAACGCTTCGGTGCCAAGAAGGAGTCGAGCAAGCTCCTGCGTTTCCACGCCCAGACCGGTGGCTCCACGCTCACCGCACAGCAGCCCGAGAACAACGTCGTGCGTGTCGCGGTCCAGTCGATGGCAGCAGTGATGGGCGGCACGCAGAGCTTGCACACCAACGGCTTCGACGAGGCATTGAGCCTGCCGTCGCAACAGGCAGCTCAGGTCGCTCTGCGCACCCAGCAGATCATCGGGTACGAGAGTGGAATCACCGACACGCCAGATCCTCTCGCGGGTTCCTACTTCGTCGAGACGCTGACCGACGAGGTCGAGCGCTTGGCGTGGGAGTACATCGCCCGCATCGACGAGATGGGCGGCGCGGTCGCCGGCATCGAGGCCGGGTTCCAGCAGGGCGAGATCGAGCAGGCGGCGTACGAGTACGCCAAGTCGATCGACGACAACGAGCGCGTCATCGTCGGCCTCAACAAGTTTGCTGTGCCGGTGGCCGGCGACGCGGCCATCTTCCCGATGGATCCGGAGCTCGAACGCGGACAGAAGGCGGGTCTCGCCGAGTTCAAGTCGGCTCGCGACCCGGCGTTGGTCGAGGCCCGCCTCGCCGACGTGACCGCCGCGGCGAAAGGCACCCAGAACGTGCTGTATCCGATGAAGGAAGCGCTCCGTGCCAACGCGACGCTCGGCGAGGTGAGTGACGCCTTGCGCGCCGTGTTTGGCGTCTACCACGCCGGATCGTAAGAAGCCGAGGTTCTCGTGTTGGCGATCGACCAGTGGCGCGTCGATGGATGACGCATCGGCGCCTTCCGCATTCACGTTGCTCGACTACCTGCTCGACGAGATACGGGAAACATCTGGGCTGCTGAGGGTCGCCGACCTGGCGCGCGCCGGCAAGCGACCATGGTGGCGCACCTTCACCTTCGGGTTGATCCGCAGCCCCACCGAAGTGTCTGCTGATCTCGGCTTGCTCTACGTGGGCCAGAACGTCGACAGGGCGCGCGACCACTGGCGCGAGGCGCTGTCGCTCTGCGAGCAGCTCGCACTGGTGGCTACATCGAGCGACGTGCTCACGCGGCTCGACCAACAGCTGGAAGAAGCCGGACTGCTCGAGGTTCTCGCGCACCTTCAGCACGACGCGATTCCGTCGCCGGTGAAGGAGATGACTGCTCACCTTGCCGATGTGGTCGACAAGATTCGTGAATGCGACCGCCTCGTCGTCGCTGCTCGCAGCCGGTTGATGCTGGAACGGATGCGCGACGAGCCGATCGGTTAGACGTTGGCAGCGGCGAGCTCAGCGGCGATGAAGATGATCTGGTCCTCCTGTCCGCCCACCAGCTTCTGCTCGCCGCATTTCATCAGTACGTCGGCTCCGCTGACGCCGTATTGCTCAGCAGCGCGGAACGCGTGCTTCAAGAAGCTGGAGTACAC
>DATAJN010000501.1:0-2257 GCA_036262105.1 Ilumatobacteraceae bacterium | reverse complement strand
GCTGGCATTCGCTTCGGGAATGGGGGCCATTGCCACCGTCGTGTTCGCGATCTGCTCCAGCGGCGACCACATCGTCGCTCAGCGTCAGCTCTATGCGGGCACGCTGGCGTTCCTTCAGGGTCCGTGTCAACGCATGGGTATCGAGACAACACTGATCGACGGCACCGAGCCAGGGGCGTTCGCCGCGGCGATCCGGCCCGGTCGAACGATGCTGGCGCTGGCCGAGACACCGTCCAACCCTCGCCTGGAGCTCGTCGACCTCGAAGAGTTCGGCGCGCTGCGCGGGCCTATCACCGTGGTCGACTCGACCTTCGCCACGCCACTCGGCCAGCAGCCGCTGGCGTACGGCGTGCACCTTTCGCTGCACTCGGCAACCAAAGGCATTGCCGGGCTCAACGACGCCACGCTCGGTGTAGTCGCCGGCGAGCGCGACCTGATCGACGCCATCTGGTCGTATTCGGTGCTGCACGGCTCCACACCATCGCCATACGACGCGCTCAACGCGATCCGCGGCATACGCACGTTGGCCGTACGCACCGCGCATCAATCTGCTTCGGCGTTGCGCATCGCCGAAGCGCTGGTCGACGCACCCGCGGTCGAGGCCGTTCACTACCCCGGCCTGCCGTCGCATCCGCAGTTCGACTTGGCCAAGCGACAGATGCGCAACGGCGGCACCGTGCTGGCGATCGAACTGGCGGGCGGGCGCGAGGCGGCCGCACACTTCCTCGACTCGCTGCGATTGGCCCGCATCGCCACCTCGCTCGGTGGTCCCGAAACGTTGGTCTGCCATCCGGCGACGTCGACCCATGCCAGCCTCAGCACAGCGGAGGCAGCGGAGATGGGGGTGAGCGATGGTTTGCTGCGCATCTCAGTCGGTCTCGAAGACACGGCCGATCTGGTGAGCGATCTCATCAACGCCCTGCCCAGCCGATGACGCGCGTGCTGTGCCTGCACGGATTGGGTGGCACCGGCGCGACGATGTGGCCACTCGTCGCGGCGTGCATCGACGCCGGTTTCACCACGCTCGCGCCGACTCTTCCCGGCCACGGCACCGACCCCACCGACCTGCTCGGTGTGACGTGGACCGATTGGCTCGACGCTGTCAGGGCGTGGGAAGCCGACATCGTCGTTGGCCAATCCATGGGCGCCTGCCTCGCGCTGCAACTCGCTGCGGAGCATCGCTGCGACGCAGTCGTGTGCATCAACCCTGTTGCCAGAGACCCTGATGCCGTGGAGGGCCTGGTCTGGCGCAAGAGCCGCGGACATCTGTGGATCGTCGTTGCCCCGTCGACTGTTGGCGAGATCGCTTACGAGCGGCTGCCCATCGACTCGCTTATCGCCATGGCCGAAGGTGTGGCTTGCATCGATCTGGCCGCCATCCGTCAGCCGGTGCTGTTGATCACCAGCGACGACGACGAGGTGGTCGACCCGGCTTCGTCCGATGCGATAGCCGCAGCATTGAACGGAGATGTTCGGCGGCTACACCTGCGCCACGGAGGGCACGTGGCGACGCTCGACAAGGAGCGGCACCTGGTACAGCGTGCGGTGGTCGACTTCGTCAGTGGTAGTAAGGGTTCTCGCCCGACGCGTGGTCGGTGAGGTCGCGGACTCGCTCGATCTCGGGGATCTGCTCGACCAACATCGTCTGCACGCCATCGAGCATGGTCATGCGACTCATCGAACACCCGTGACAGCCGCCACCCATCGTGAGGTACGCCGTGCCTTCGCCGTCGTGCCCCACGTAGGTGACGAAGCCACCGTGGGCAGCGAGTGCCGGGTTGACCTCGCCCTTGATCAACGCCTCGACCTCGGCGCTGAGCGCGTCGTCGGCCGTGAGACCTTCGATGGACGCGGGCTTGGGCTTGTTCGGATTGCGGATGACGAGACCCTGCGTTGCCGTGTGGTCGAGCGTTGCGCCCTCGAGCAGGTCGACGGCCGCGGCAGCAACGATGACCTTCAGGCTGCCGATGTCGGGTCGAGCGTGGGTTCGGACCTCGTCGGTGAACGCTGCCTTGGTGACGACATCGAAGCTGAGGTCGTACTTGAAGTCCTCGCCGGGGTTGCTGACGATGTCGAGGCGCAATCCGAGACGATCACCGTCGGGCTCGGCATCGCGGAGCGTGACCAGTTCCGTCAGCGCCTCACTGGTGATGGTGATGATCTGACCGGTGTCGGTTCGGGCAGCCTCTGCGGCAAGTGGGCTCACGGACCCCAGGCTATCGCCAGGTTCAGTTGCCACCGCCGTTGCACTCGATCC
>DATAJN010000500.1:0-2246 GCA_036262105.1 Ilumatobacteraceae bacterium | reverse complement strand
CGCCGATCGATACGTCGCAGACCATCACCTCGCAGCCGACGGTCTTCACTGAGCCGACAACCACCATCTTCACGCCCGTCACCACTGGGGCCAGCGTCATCGTGGCCAACTCGTCGCACCAGAACGGTGTCGCCAAGACGCTGAGTACCGCGCTGCAAGGGCAGCAGTTCACGATGGTTGCGCCCACCAATGGCTCGACGAAGGAAGCGGCGACCAAGATCCAGTACAAAGACGGCGACACGGCTGCCCTGGCGGTCGCCCAGTCGGTCGCCAAGGTGATGGGCGTGGCCACCGTCGACGTCATGCCCACGCCGGTTGCCCTCGCCGACCCGGCCACGCTGGCCGAGGCAACGGTGCTGATCCTGCTCGGCGACGACAAGGCCGGCAAGACGCTGGCGCAAATGACCGGCGCCGAGCCCGTCACCACCGGGGCAGGCACCCCCAGTTCTACGGCTGCACCGTAAGTCGCTCCAACAGCGTGGCCGCGGCCCGCTCGATGCACCACAACGGCTCCTGCATCGCCCGCTCCTCGCCGTAGGCGTCGACCAGGCTGACGTGCTCGATGCGCGCCGCCGCTTCGGGCGCAGCGTCACCGACGACGGCTCCAACCGGCTTGCCGGCGGCGGCCGCCCAGTCCTGTACACCGCCGACTACCTTGCCTTCGAAGCTCTGCTCGTCGAGGTAGCCCTCGCCGGTGATCACGACGTCGGCGGCAACGATGGCGTCGTGCAGGTCGAGCTCGTCGGCGACGAGGTCGAAACCCGGTAACAACCGCCCGCCGAGCGCGACGAGCGCGCCGGCAATGCCGCCGGCGGCACCGGTGCCGTCGATCTCGCGCACGTCGACGCCGTAGTCCTGCTGGTAGATCTGGGCGAGGCGCTGCAGCCGACCGGTGAGCAACTTGACCTGCGCCGGCGAAGCGCCCTTCTGTGGGCCGAACACCTTTGCCGCGTCGAGGAAGCGGGTGCGCACGTCACAAGCGACGAGCAACTTGACGCCGCGCAGGCGATGGGGAGCGTGGATGGCACGCACCGCGCCGTACCCGCCGTCGGTGGTCGCCGAACCGCCGAGGCAGACGATGATCTTCTTCGCCCCGGCGTCAAGAGCCATGTCGATCAGTTCACCGGTGCCGATCGTCGAGGCAGCCATGGCGTCGTTCTTCGTGGCGCCGCCGACCAGTGTCAGTCCAGAAGCGCGGGCCATCTCGATCACCGCCGTACCGCGGTTCAACCGCCATTCGGCGCGAACCGGATCACCCAACGGGCCTGTCACCGTGGAGGTGCGGTTGGCTCCGCCGAGGGCTTCCAGCGTGCCCTCACCGCCGTCGGCGACCGGTAGTTCGACGCAGTCGTGGCCGAGCTCCCAGCATGCCGAGCCGATTGCTGCGGCCACTTGTGCGCCGGTGGCGGTGCCCTTGAACTTGTCGACCGCTGCCAGCACGCGCACCGGCGCAGCCTAGGGTTCGAGGCCATGGGAATCGCCAACGATCTTGCCGCTCTCGACGCCACCTCGCAGGCGGATCTGGTGCACCGCCGCGAGGCCTCGGCCGCCGAAATGGTCGACGCGGCCATCCAAGCCGCGCAACGGGTGAACCCGCAGATCAACGCCATCATCCATCCCCGCTACGAGGCCGCCATGGCCGAGGCGGCCAGCCTCGACGACGCCTCGGCAAGCGGTGGACCGTTTGCCGGAGTGCCCATCGTGATCAAGGATCTCGGCTGCGTGATGAAGGACGAACCGCATCACTTCGGCAACCGCGCGTTGAAGGCCATCGATTACCGCTCGCCGGTCGACTCGTCGCTGTATCGCCGCTTCCGGGCCGCTGGGTTCGTAGCGATCGGTCGAACCAACGCGCCGGAGATGGGGAGCACCGTCACCACCGAGCCGCTCGCCTATGGCCCGTCGCGCAACCCGTGGAACCTCGATCATTCGACAGGCGGGTCGTCGGGCGGTTCCGCCGCAGCGGTGGCGGCCGGCATCGTGGCCGTCGGTCACGCCAACGATGGCGGCGGCTCCATTCGAGTTCCCGCATCGGAGTGCGGGTTGGTGGGCCTCAAGCCCAGCAGAGGTCGCGTCAGCCAGGCGCCGCTCATCGGCGAGGCGTGGGCCGGAGCCACGATCGACGGTTGTGTCACGCGCAGCGTGCGCGACACGGCTGCCGTGCTCGACGCGATCTCCGGCTACGAACCGGGCGACCCCTACATCGCTCCTCCCTTTGCCCGTCCGCTCGTCAACGAGGTCGGGGC
>DATAJN010000499.1:0-7460 GCA_036262105.1 Ilumatobacteraceae bacterium | reverse complement strand
TCCGCCGATCCATCTTTTCGGCCATTTCTCGATCTGTGGCATCGAGATCCCGTTCGAAATCGGCCAGGACAGCGACCCGGCCGACAAAGCGCTTCATGCCGGAGAGTTCGCCGACAAGTACCTGCGCGGCGACAAGCAGGCCCAGGTCGTCCAAGCCGCCATCATCCGTGGCGCGCTGACGGCCGGCAAGTCCGACGCACCGAACTCGGGCGGGGTCGCCAAGCCGCCCGACGGCAGCGCCGAGCACCCGTTCCGTGTGGTGCCCGAGTTCCAGATGTCGTTCGTGACGATCGCCCCGTCGACCCATCTCGAACTGGCGTGTGCCGCCGGGACCATTCCGCAAGACCTCGCCGATCCGGGGCTCGGTGTCGCCCCCATGTACTCGGCCACCCTGGACTCGGCGCTGACGATCACGCTCACGTCCGACGACGCCCAAACGTTCGATCTCGCCGACGTCCACCTCACGCTTCGGCCGGCGGCGGCGTTCCCGAAAGGCGTGTGGGCGCCGGCGGGCAATCCGAAGGCCAAGACCGTTCCGAGCGGCGACACCGTCAATGCCTGCGACGGCTTCACCGTCGACACACTCCTCGACGAAACGAAGTTCGTCGGCGCGCCCGACATCGACTACCACCAGGTCGAACTCCCGCTCACAGGCCGCAAGCCGCTCCCGTTCATCACCAACCGAGCCAACACCGACGGCCGAGTGATCGCTGCCAAGGCGCTGCGGGATGCGGCCAAGGTGCTCGTCGCCGGCAACCCCGACGCCGACCTCCGGTTCGTGCGCACCGCGCTCGTGCTCTCCGCGGCGGGTCGCGGGCTGACGTCGGTGGCGGCTTTGCGGGGCGAGCGTAACGCCGCTCCGTCGTTCGGGTCGCTGGCCGACGACCTCGTGGTCAGCCCCGATGCCATCTCGACACCTGTGACGCCGGTGATGGTCGATCGCAACCCTCCACCACCGCGCCGCTTCGCGCCGCTCGTGAAGTCGGTGGTCGGCGTGCCGATGGCGCTCACCCTCGATCGACCGACGGGCACGACGGTGGCCGACCCAGGCCGAGCCGTGACGCGAGTCGTGCCACGGCTGGCCGACGTGCAATCCGCTCACGCCGGAAGCACCCAACTCGCCCTTCACGTCATCCCTCGGAGCGCGAAACGAGTTGGCGGGTCGCTCGGCGCAGTGGGCGCAGCGCCGCTCACCCGCCTGGCATCGGGCACGGTTGGCGCGGTGGCCAACGCACAACCGGGAACGGCCGCCGGACGGCTGGCCGGCATGACCGCCGGTCTCGTCGGGGTGGCGCCGACCGGGAGTGCGCCGAAGCGCCGGATAGGTAAGGGCGCCGGCGGTGGTGCCACGGTGCAAGAAGGTGAGCTGGCCGTGATCACCATCGCCAACCGGCCGCGGGGAGAGATCCTCGACGCCGTCACGATTGCCGGCGGTTTGACGCGGGTGTTGAGCATGGCCGCCGGCGGCCTGGTGCTCGACGACCAAATCGTGGGGAGCGACGGTCAGGACGCGCTCGTCACGCTGCCCCGGCCGACCGAGCGCGTCGCCATCGTGGCCATCGGAGCGAGCGCCGGCGCCGGCGGCTCCGTCGCCGGTTGGTATGCCGGGCAATCGTTGCCGACGGTGGGCTGGGGCGCGGCGATCGGCGGCGGCGTCGTGGTGACCGGGCAGGGACACCGGGTGGGGGACAACCGTGAGCGCGCCGACGGCGGTTGGGTGAACGGTCACGAGCTGACCACCGCGGCGCGGGTCGTCACCGTGTTCACCGATGACGTCAACGCCATCGCCGTGGTCATCGACGATCGGGCCGGTGCCGATGCCGCGGCCAAAGTGTCGATGACGTTGGCCGATGCCACGCGATCGCTCGATGCGTCCGGCACTCCGCAACCACCACAAGTCTTGGTTGAGGGTGTGCGCACGATTCTGCTGTACGCCGTGCAGACGACCGGTCCCAATCCGCGGGTGTTCGTCGAAGGCGGCACCTCGGGCGAGCTCGCCGGTGTGCTCGGCGGGTCGAACGGCGTCGCCGCGCTGGCGAACGCCCTCGCCGCGTCCGGTGTCGCCGCCGCCGTACGCCAACCGCTGGTCGGCGGTCCAGGTCGTCGACTCGTGACGATGACGATCGGCGACGACGTGCCGCCGCCGACACCGATCCCGGCGACACCGGCCAAGAAGGCGGCGGCGAAGCAACGAGCGGCAGGAGTGGCGAAGAAGGCAAGCGCGAAAAAGAAGGCGCCGGCGACGAAGAAGGCGCCGGCGCAACGGCGAACGAAGGGATCGGGCCGATGACGACACCGGGGTTCTTCCAGCTCTATCCGGCGGCGCGCCCCGCGCTGCCCGCGGGTGACTACACGGCGACCAGCAACCAGAAGCTCGTCGCCCAAACACCGCACGACGGCCCACAACAGATACCGGTCGACGACACCGAGTTCCATCTCGTGATCGATGCACCGCGCTACAAGATGCCGCCCGATCAGATTCTTTCGACGTTCCCGCCGGCCGGCTCACAGGGCGACTGGCGCGAGCGGTTGCCGCAGATCGTGTTGAAGCGGCGCACGCTGCCGTGGGAGCGCAACCCCGATCCTGCTCACGATCCCCACACGTCGCCACCATGGCTGGCGCTCGTCGTGTTGGCCGATGGTGAAGGTCAGTTGTCGTCCGACGTCGACGTGTCCCAATGCGTCACCTCGGACGTGAATCTCGGCAACGAGGCCGACGTGCCTCGTGGCAAGTACCTCTCGGTCACGAAGGACATTGTCGAGAAGGTCTTCCCGTGCCGTGACGAGCTCGACCTGCTGTGTCACGTCCGCAAAGTCGATCTCCGCGACACCGAGCTGGCACTGGGGGATGACGACGGTTTCCTCGCCGTTGTGATCGCCAACAGATTGCCGCAACCAGCGGCGCCGAAGACCGACGATCAACCGGCCCTGCCGCTCAAGTACACGGCCTACCTCATCAACCTCGAACACCAGCTCGACAAGCTGCTGGCGACCGAACCCAATCCCGTCCTCTTCTTCGATGCCACGGCCGCGGTGTCACTCGTCGACAGCGAGTTGTTGGCCCCAGCACCCAATGCGACCATCGACCAGATTGCGATGAAGATCGGCCCGGCGGCACCAGTGCTGGCGATGAGCAAGGACGCCAAATCGCTGTCGCCGACAGCCGCGCTTCCGGCGCCGTTCGCCGCCGCGAAAGGAATCGAATCCGCCGCTGCCGCATGGGCCACCGGACCGAGCAAGGAAGGCGCGTCGATCTCGAATGCGTACGCCGATGCCAAGGCCTTCAAGGCCGGCGTCTTCAACGGTGACATCGTGCGGCTCATGCCGGTGTACCGCTTTCCGGTGTTGGTGTCGTGGGAGTTCACCTGCACGGGCGAAGGAGGCTTCGAGCGACTGATGAACGCCCTGCAGGTCGGGATGCTCGGCACCGCCGTCGACGAAGACGCCGCCGGTCATCCAATCGGCGCGCCCCCACCCGGCCTCGAGGTCGCCGCCACCGGTCATGTCGCACTGTCGCATCGCACGCGTCGCGGCGAGGCGGCCCGCTCGTGGTATCGGGGCCCGCTCACGCCACAGCCGACGGTACGTGCCGAACCGGTCGATGGTGTGCTCCCACTGGCCCACACCGGCGATCAACTGCGCAAGCTCGTACCGGATGGTCGCGAGGACATCTCGCTCGCCGCGCTGTTCGAGATCGGGCGGTTGCTGACGCTCAACAAACCAACCCTTGTCGCCTCGCTGATGCATTGGCGACGCGAGTTGTTCGGCGCGGCACGAGCTCGTCAACTGGCCGACCTGTTGGCGAATCAGATTGTGGCCGGCATCGGTCTCGGTGTCGCCGGAGGGCGCAGCAAACTCGAAGATCTCGTGCGAGCGTCGGTCGTCGGTGCGTACGCGTCCGAGAACGGATTGGCCCCGGCAGCGCCCGAAGTCACGGCGGCCCGCGTTCCCGATGAACTTCTCGAACTGGCGCCCGAGCAGATGCTGGCGGGTCTCGGCGTGAGCGCGTCCGTTGTGGCGCGGCTCGGCAAGCAGTTCGGGGTCGACGGGTTGTCGTCGGTGCCTATCGCCGTGGCGATGACGCCCAAGGAGCCGGCCACCGGCGACAAGCAGGCCATGGTCGTGCTCAACCAAACACTGAGCGAGCGCATCGATCAACTCGTCATCAGCGCGCTGAAAGTGAGCGACGTCCCTCACGCCGTCGGCCGTCCCACACGCAGCCGCAAACGCGACGATCTCGATCGGCTCCTCGCCGAGGCCGCCGAGCGCGTCGCCACCGGAAGGAGGGATTGACGTGGAGCTCCATGCGGCGTCGTACATCACGGAAATGAAGGCAGCCAACGCATCGATGATCGCGACGTTGGCGCAGCTGCCGCCGGTTGAAGGCGTGGAGGATGGCATCCGCCCCGACGGTGTCGTACCCGCCGAGATCGTGCGCTTTCTCGCCCAACTGCGCCTCATGCAAGGCGTTCCCTTCAACTACCTGATCCCTGACGCCGAGCTCATCCCTGCCGAGACGATCCGCTTCTTCTATCTCGATCGCAATGCAACCGACGCGCTCGTGCAGGGCGCGTTGAGCGTCGGTACCGTGAACGCCGCCGATCGCGCCCAACTAGCCCAGCTGTACGCGGTCGTGCGCAAAGAAGTCGACAGCGCGGAGCGGCTGGTTCGGATGAAGGACGCTGATGCGCCGGCCGTTGACGCGCAGGGTCGACCGATCGGTGTCGGTGGTCAGATCAGCGGGTTCGTGCTTCGATCGCGCCTCGTGTCGGGCTGGCCCGGACTGCATGTGCGGGCCTACGCCACCGACACGCACCCGGACGACAAGACGATCCCGGACATGGACACCAGCCCTGATCGCGTGCGGTTGTTGCGAATGGAACGACTGGCGCCGGCGGTGTTGCTGGTGCTGTTCGACGGCGTGCCCGCGGTCGTCCACATCGAAGAGCCGCGATCGGGAATCCAGTTCGGCGTGCGGCTCGACGCCAAGGCCAGTCCAACTCAACAAACTGCTGTTGTGACGCTGCGCGACGTCAAACACCCCAACAATGGTCCACTGAAGGTAGGCAACAAGGACATCACTGTCCCCGTGCCCTTCAGGGCCGGATCACCTGGCGTCATCAACATGAAGAAGCTCAACGAGGCGATGGTCGCCGTCTCCGCGACGAACATGGACAACACGGTCGACTCGGCCGAGTACGCGATGCAGATGTTGCGATTCCCACTGCGACAGGTGTTCGGCGACACGTCGGTGGCACAAGGGGCGGACGCCTTCTTTGCCACCGTGAACATGGCGGTGCTGACCGAGCGATTCTCCATTGCAGCCAAGGTGCTCGGATCATGAGCCAGTTCAGCGCGGACGACATCCGCCGGGCCGCGCTCACGCCGCGGTGGGCGGCGCTCAGCCAGCTCGGCGGTATCGCCAGCGACCTTCACAACTACGACAAGCTCCTCATTCGCGAGCCGCGCTTGCTCGTTCCCGTCGACGTGCAGGCCATGGTCGTGCAGGTCGGCGTGAACGACACCGAGCCCATGCAACGCTTGCCGTTCCGCGACGGCGCCACTGATCCGCCTGCACTCGATGTCAACGACGCCGGGACCTCGCGCCCGGCCGGTGTGTATGTGTTGTGGTCGACGCCGGGCGCACTCGGCCGCGGCCACTTCGTCGACGATCCCCAAGCACCCGGGGACGCGACGCGACGCAAGCTGTCGCTGCCACCGCTGCCCGACCGTTGGTTGGTGTTGCGTCTCGCCGTTCCGTCCGGAGCACGAGATCCGGCCGTGACCGGTTGGGTGATCGAAGCCGATGCCGGCACCGTAACCGGACTCGCTGATTGGCCGGGCGGCAAAGCGACCTCGCTGGAGTCGCACCTGATCCCCGCGGCGCAGTTGAACGTGCACTCGGGCGGGCCGTCGTGGACTCAGGCGTTCGATTCAGCTCTCGGTCGCCTGAGCTTCTACGACGACCTCGCCGACCTCGCCGGCGTCACTGTCGAAGGCGATGCCCTCGCTTACTCGGTGTGCGGCTGGTGGTCCGTCAGTGCCAGCGATCCCCTCGACGGTGTGGGCACCGACGTCGCCTACCGGCAACGTCTGGCAGATCTCGGCTGGAACGATCCTGACCATCCGAGTCCCAACACCGACCAGCAGGCGCAGGCTGACAATCGCTACAAGGTAGCGACCACGTTCGGTCTGTCCGCCGCGCAGCGCTACACCCAACCGTTGCTCGTAGATGCCGGCAAGGCGGCGAACGCTACGGCGATCTCCGGGCAGGTCGCGTTGATCGCCTCACCGATGCGCACGGCCATCAGCGGCTTCCTCGACGAGGCAGTCGCTGCGGCCATCCTGCCTCCGGCGCCGACGCGCACGACGCTGCTCCACGGCCGCATTCATGGCATACCGCTCGCCGGCAAGCCGGTGCCCGACAGCCGACCGTCCGCGGCATCGGTGCGCGTCGTGCTCGGAAGCTCGACGCCCGATGTGGCCGCCACCGTGTCGGTCGCCGGCACTGGTATGGGCAGCGCCGATCAGGACGCCCGTCGCGCCGCCGAACGGCTGCTGAACGCCTTCGCATCCGGCGACCTCATGCGCATCGGAAGCAGCGACGCGTGGGCCGACATCGACGAGTACGAGCACGCCCACGCGTTCATCGCCCAGCCGGGCGGGACCGAAGGCATCGACCGCTTCGTCGACAAACCCGGCCCGACGGCCGACCCCGGCGCCGGATTCCGCGCCGGCGCTCGGTCTGAGTCGGCCGTCGCGAAGAGCGCAGTCGCGCCGTCGGAGACGGTGGTGTTGTGGAGCGCGATCGAGCGGCCGAACACGATGGCACTCATCGACGAAAGCATCATTCGGACTCGGAGGCAGTTCGACGGTCGCCTCAACACTGTTCCTCCGCCCGCGCCGAGCGTCGTGCGCGAGGTCGCTCGTCCGGCACCGCGATTCCACCAGCCGGCGGCCCCGGTGATGGGCGTGGCCGGCGGCGGCCGGCTGCTGAGCGCCGTCGAGCGCGAGGAAGCCGATGGCAAGCTCATGTGTCGCTTGTCCGATCAACCGTCGCGTGGCCATACCGGGATCCTCGCCAGCGCCGAGCTCCTCACGAGCCTCGGCTCGGCCGCCGTACCCGATGAGGCACTCGACCTCGCTCGCGAGGCGTTGGCCGAAGATCCCTATCTGGTCTCGTGGCGCGCCAGCCGAGCAAAGTCCAATGGAATCGACGGCGATCTTGCCTTCACCCGCTTCCGATCGGAAGCCGCGCTGTCACACGCGTACTACGCCGCCGACAACGCCCGGATGAGCCTGTACGTGAACACCGACGTGGCGAGTGCCTCGACACGTCAGAAGGCCACCGAGGCTCTGGCGCGAGCGTCGATGTCGGAAGGTGTGTGGGCACATCCCGAAGGCGTGACCATGTGGGGTCAACCGTGGCGGCCGCTGTTCTGCGACTGGGAGGTGACGCT
>DATAJN010000498.1:0-11522 GCA_036262105.1 Ilumatobacteraceae bacterium | reverse complement strand
CTTCGGAAGGGTGCTCACGGTTCAATGGAGCGATGTCTGGCTCAACCTTGTGCTGGGCACCCTGGCGTTGATCACCGTCACGTTGCTGTTCGGCGAGTTGCGCCTAGCGACATTCGATCATGTGCAGGCAGAGCAGGTCGGTGTGCGCGTCGAACTGGTGCAAGGCGTGGTGGTTGTGCTCCTTGCGATCGTGGTCGTCATCAGCCTCCGCGCCGTCGGCACCATCATGTCGGTGACCATGCTGGTCACCCCAGCGGCGACCGCGCGCCAGCTCGCGCGAACGCTGTGGCAGATGACGTTGTTCGGCGTGATCTTCGGCGTCTGCGAAGGAGTGGCCGGGCTGCTGATCAGCTATCACCTCAACGCT
This sequence comes from Ilumatobacteraceae bacterium, assembly GCA_036262105.1. Classification (GTDB taxonomy): domain Bacteria; phylum Actinomycetota; class Acidimicrobiia; order Acidimicrobiales; family Ilumatobacteraceae; genus JAENVT01. The sequence goes on along the minus strand of DATAJN010000498.1, from coordinate 11,155 downwards.
CCCCCTGGAGCAACGATCGGCCTGCTGTCCGCGATGGTGTTCGCCGCGGTGTTCGCGATCACGCTGCCGCGGCGCATGCCGCACCACCATCGCCCGCTCGGCTGAGGCCGCCGAGGCGATCGACTCACTGCCACTCCCTTCCAGGCACCGGTCCCATGTGGACTGACACCTCTTCATGAGGCATGATGGGGCGCGCGCCATGGGGGCGCTGTCTCCGAGGGGGATCACACGTGCAGATTCACGTCACTGTCAATGGCACCGCCCACGAGAGCGATGTGGAACCACGCACTCTTCTCGTCCACTATGTGCGTGAGGCCCTCGGCCTCACCGGCACCAACGTCGGCTGCGATACCTCGTCCTGCGGCGCCTGCAGCCTGCACGTCAACGGCGAGGCAGTGAAGAGCTGCACGATGTTGGCTGTACAAGCCGACGGCGCCGACATCTTGACCATCGAGGGCCTCGCCCAGAACGGCGAGATGCATCCGATGCAGAAGGCCTTCATGGAGAATCACGGGCTGCAGTGCGGATACTGCACGCCGGGCATGGTGATGGCGGCAACCAGCTTGTTGAAGGAGAACCCGAACCCGACGGAGCGTGAAGTGCGCCTCGGGCTCGAGGGCAACCTGTGCCGTTGCACGGGATATCACAACATCGTGAAGGCCGTGTTGGCATGTGCTGGAGCAACCAAGTGATTCCCGCCGCCTTCGACTACGTCCGCGCCGGTTCCGCCGAAGAGGCCATCCGCCTCATCGGCGAGCACGGTGACGATGCCAAGTTCCTCGCCGGCGGTCACAGCTTGTTGCCGTTGATGAAGTTGCGCCTCGCCCAGCCAAGCGTGCTGGTCGACATCGGGCGCATCAGTGATCTGTCGTACATCAGAGACGCAGGCGATCACATTGCCATCGGTGCGCTGACACGCCACATGGACGTCGAGAACAGTTCGGTGCTCGCCGAGCATGTGCCGCTGCTGGCGCACGCGGCCGGCTACGTCGGCGACCCGCAAGTGCGCCATCGCGGCACCATCGGCGGCTCCATCGCCCACAGTGATCCAGCGTCGGATCTTCCCGCCACCACGCTCGCGCTCGGAGCCACGTATGTTGCCCAGGGCCCCAATGGCACCCGAGAAATCGCGGCCGGCGACTTCTTCCAAGGCTTCCTGGAAACGGCACTCGCGGCAGACGAGATGCTGACCGAGATCCGCGTGCCCAAGATGCGGGGCGCCGGATGGAACTTCCAGAAGTTCAACCGCCGCGCCCAGGATTGGGCGATCGTCGGCGTGGCCGCGTGGCGTCGCAACGGCCAGAGCGGAGTCGGCCTCGTCAACATGGGCTCCACTCCGATCCTTGCGTCCAGCGTGTCGAACGCGCTCTCGCAGGGAGCCTCGGTCGCTGACGCCGCCCAACTTGCTGCCGAAGACGCCGAGCCGCAGGGCGACCTCAACGCGAGTGTCGAATACCGCGTCCACCTCGCCAAGGTGCTTGTACGAAGGGCGCTCGAAGCCTGCTGAACCCCCTTCGGCGACTCGCCTCGCTAGCCTGCTAGCCCATGTCCGTCGTGGCCGACCAATCCACGCTCGACCACCGAGTGGCGCTCGGCGCAATCGTCCCGATCGACTATCTCGCGTGGTTGCGGCGCACGACGCTGACGTGTTTTTGCATCTACGCCATCATCTGGACCCGCGACAACGGGATCTTGTGGGATCGGGTCGGCATTGCCAAAGCAGTCGCTATCTTCCTGGTTTGCGCCTTCATCGGCAGGCCAGTGAGGCAATGGGGAACCCTGGCGATCGATCTGCTGCTGTACTGCGCGATGTGGTGGGCGTACGAGACCACCCGTGGTGCGGCCGACGGCAAGATCCTCGGCATCAGGTTCCCCCTACAGGTTCAGGCACCGCGCAACATCGATCGCGCTCTGTTCTTCGGTCACGATCCAAACACCGTGTTGCAGCAACACTTCTGGACGACGACCATCCGGTGGTGGGACAAGGTCGCCTCGCTGACCTACTTCACTCACTTCATCTTCGTTCCGATCGTGATGGGCGCGCTGTGGGCCACGTCGCACCGCCAGTGGGCACGTTTCATGAAGCGCTTCGCCACCGTCATCGGCGTGGCCTGCCTGATGTTCATCGTGTTCCCCACTGCCCCTCCGTGGATGGCTTCGAAGAACTACCACCTGCTGCCTCCGCTGTCGCGGAGCACCGGTCGGGGCTTCGTTGCCGTCGGTCTTCATGCCGCCGCCGCCAGTTGGAACAACGCCAAAGCCTGGGGGAACGCCGTAGCGGCGATGCCATCGCTGCATGCTTCGTTCGCGTTGATCATCCCGGCCTTCTTCCTGCCCTGGATCAAACCGATGTGGTTGAAGGTGGTGGTCTTCGCCTTTCCAATCATGATGCTGACCTCACTCGTCTATCTCGCCGAGCACTGGGTGATCGACGGCCTGGTCGGTTGGGCGATCGTCGGCGGGTCGTTCCTGTTCTGGAACCGCTTCGAATCGCGCCAGCGGCGCAATCGGGCCGAGCGAGCGAATCTCGCACTGGCGGAGTTGTCGTGAACCCGCCGTCAGTGTTTCTCGACCGCAGCTTCCTGGTCGCAGTCGTCGACAACGGCGATGTCAACCACGACGAGGCCGTTGCCAGATATCGCGCCCTGATCGACGACTTCGTGGACCAGCGTTGTCTACTGGTTGCGCGCGCCGACCATCTGCCCGTCGGCGACAACCGCAACCTGTTCGCGCCGATCGACAAGCTGCACGTGGCGAGGCAGCACCGCAACGCTGCTGCCGAGCTTGTCGCCCGCACCGGAGTCGGTATCGACGAGGCGATCACGCTGGTACTGCTGCATCGCTTCCGGATCCGCAAAGTTGCCAGCTTCAGCCGGCATCTCGCCGACTACGACACCGACCTCAGGGTCACCGTCCCATCCAATGTTGTCGCTGCGAAGGCGTTGGACACATCGAGAGCGACAACATTGGCTACGGAGGCCGGCTAGCTACCTAACCCTCGAACTGCACCGCGGCGCGCTCCTCGATCCACGGGCGCACCACTCCGGCGCGAATCTCGTTGTGGCGTGGGTGCTTGTCGTAGACCCGCCAGTCGTCGATGCTTTCGAATTCGGCGACGATGGCGAAGTCGAAGTTGCCCATGTCGGATGCGCCCTCATCGGGACCGCACCGGTACGAGAGAACTCCCGGCAGCGTCGCCGCGAACTCCTTCAACTGGGCCTGCACCTCTTCGACGTGTCCTGCCGGCATGCCCGGCTTCCATCGGAAGGCAACGACGTGAATGATCATGTCCGCGACCGTAGCTTGCCTCGCTGTAACCTCGCACCCCGACAGGTGGTGAGACAAATGGCCGTCAACAACCGGGACGACGAAGCAATCGACGGGTTCCACCTCGACGCAATCGCCGACGCCGATCCGTATCCGTACTGGTACGACGACGCCGACCAGCCATACAGCAATCCCACCCTCGTGCGCACCGAGACATGCGATCTGTGCGTGGTCGGTGGCGGGTACACGGGGTTGTGGACGGCGATCATCGCCAAAGAACGCGACCCGTCGCGCGACGTGGTGCTGATCGACGCTCATGAGATCGGCTCGGCGGCCAGTGGCCGCAACGGTGGGTTCATGGAGTCGAGCCTCACCCACGGTGTCGCCAACGGTCAGGAACGGTTTCCGCAAGAACTGCCGTTGCTCGAAGAGCTCGGCCTGCGGAACCTCAACGAGATCGAAGCGGCGATCAAGCGATACAACATCGACTGCGACTACGAACGGCCGGGAGTCATCGACGTCGCTACCGGTTCACACCCACCGGGTTACATCGACGAACTCCACGAGGACTACCAGCAGCTGCGTTCACTCGGTCAGCAGATCGAATGGCTCGATGGCCCGGCGATGCAGGCGCAGGTCAACTCGGCCACCTACACCGGTGGGCTGTGGCGCAAGGACCGCGCCGCGCTCGTCGACCCGGCACGACTCGTGTGGGGGCTGAAGGCGGCGGCGATGTCGCTCGGCGTTCGAATCTACGAAGACACCAAGGCAACGTCGCTCGAGAAGGACGGAGTCGGTGTGTTGATCTCCACCCCACTCGGCCGCGTGCGCGCCGGCAAGGTGGCTCTTGGCACCAACGCGTTCAAACCTCTCCTCAGGCGAATGGGCCACTACATCGCGCCGGTCTACGACTACTGCATGGTCACCGAACCGTTGTCGAACTCGCAACTCGCCGATCTCGGCTGGGCCAACCGGCAGGGCCTCAGCGATCTCCCCAACCAGTTCCACTACTACCGCCTCACCGCCGACAACCGCATCCTGTGGGGTGGATACGACGCGATCTACTACTGGCGCGGCAAGGTCAACGCCGAACTGGAGAGCCGGCCGGAAACGTGGGCGACGCTCAGCAAGCACTTCTTCGAAACCTTCCCGCAACTCGAGGGTTTGAAGTTCACCCACGCGTGGGGCGGAGCGATCGACACGTGCAGCCGCTTCTGTGTCTTCTGGGGACAGGCCATGCAAGGCCGCGTGGCGTACGCGCTCGGGTACACCGGCCTCGGGGTCGCCTCCAGCCGCTTCGGTGGCGAGGTGATGGTCGATCTCCTCGACGGCAAACGATCACGGGCGACTCAAACCGACTTCGTCAAGGAACGACCGTTGCCTTTCCCGCCCGAGCCGTTCCGGTTCATCGGCATTCAAACGACGCGGTGGTCGCTGAGCCGCGAGGACCGCACCGGCAAGCGCAACGTCTGGCTGCGAACCCTCGACCGGATGGGCCTCGGCTTCGACAGTTAGCGGCTGGTGCTCAGATCGGAGCCACCACCGGGCTGGCGTCGACGACCGGGCCGATCGCTGTGGTGGTCGACGCGGCCTTGCCGTCCACCGTCGTGGTGCTGTACACGATGCTCGTGAGTGCACCTGATACGACCGACACCTGCAGAGCCGCATCGCCGTCACCGGAAATGCCGAGAGCAGCGAACGGCACGGCCACAGCCAACTGCACGGTGGTGCCGTCGTTACCGCCAACCGTGACCGACGTCGGGGCGCTGAGCGCGGCGATCGGATCGACAGCCGGCGCGGGTGAATCGTCGACCTCCCACTCGCCGTTGTCGGGCATCAGCCACGTGCCGTCAGGTGTGATGACGTAGTACACCAACCCGTCGGCGTTGCTCACTGCCAGCCTGGCACCAGTGGGCAAGCGATCGCCGTCGATGGTGATGGCGACAGCTCCATCGACGGTGGCTGTTTGATTGAAGTGGTACCCCGCACCTGTCGCCGCGATCGCTTGTTGGAGCAAAGCCGCTCCATCGACCGCGGCTGTTGGGACGGGCGTCGCGGCGACTGTGGTGGTCGGGATCGATGGAGCCGGATCGGCTGCCGCAGTCGTTGATGCCACGAGGGCAACGACGGTCGTGGTCGTATCGGCGACGGCTGACCCGGCGGCTGGTGTCACCTTGTCGTCGGAACAGGCGGCGAAAACGAGCAGCAGCCCGGCTCCCCCGAAAAGGAGCCGGGCTGCTAGGCGATGACTATGCACCGCCGTGACTACCACCCTTGTCGCCACCACCGCGGTGGTCGCCGTGGCCGAAGCCGTTGTGGTGACCGTCTTGCTGGTCAGGCGTCGGGATCGTCACATCGACGTTGGTCGTCGGATCTCCCGAGTCGCAATGGAGCATTGCCTGAGCCGAGATCTTGATCATCCCGTCCTTGGCACGGACCTTGATGAAGACCGACTCGTGATCGGAGAACTGCACCCAGATCTTGTCGCCGTCGGTCTTGACATCCGCGGTAACAGGCGTCGGGGTGACCTCGGTGACGGTTCCGTCCTCAGCCACTGTGTAAGCGATCGACACGGCTGAGTTGTTGCACAACACGCCACTCCACGTGTGTGGCCCAGCTGCTGTCGTGGCGTCGACGGCCACACCCTTGATGGGGCTGAGACTGATGCTGAGCTGGGCGCCGGTCTCGCTGTGATGGTCGCGAACCTTGACCCTGATGCTCAGGACACGTGACTGGTCGCCGGCAGCGTTGGTGAACTTGATCGAGACTCGCGCGGACCCGTTGCCGCCGTCGCCTTCATGATCGTTCGACGAGTGCTCGACGTCGCCTACGACGCCCGCCGAATTGTCGGTAGTGACCGCCGTGATGTCCGGGCTGCTGTCCTCGGTGCTGACGGGACCGATGGTGAATTTGACTGTCGTGAGAACGCCAAACACGTCGCCGGTCCAGTGGCCACTGCCGGATACATCAGCAAGTGAGCCGGCGCGAGCCGACACGCTCTGGCCGCCGTGGCCCGACTTGACGACCACCCGTGCCGGATCGGCAGCGGGATCCGCGTTGGGATCGGCGCTGGAGCTCTTGAACACGACCTTGTGCGGCTTGAGTTTGGTCGCAACCGTTGGGTCTGCCGAATCGACAGACACTTCCGTGAGGGCACCGCCGAGGTCGGTTGTGATGCCGAGTGTGAGGGGCGCTCCGAAGAGCGGAAGTTCGATCGTTGTGGGTACTGCTGTTGCAACAGGTGCAGCGGGGTCCGCCGGTACGGCGTCGTCGGCACGCACCGCAGTGCCACCGACCATGACGGTGCCGAGCACCGCGGCAGCCACGCCTAGGAAATATCGCTTCATCATTCCTCCGTTAGTCGCCGCGCTTTTGTACTTTCATCGGACACGTCCTGCTCACGGTTAAGGTTTTGATCGTCAATGAGTCTTGACGCTCAACTCCACAGCGTGACGTAGACCGGAGGCCGGAACTTGGCGGCAGGAACACCCCCCTCAGGCCGGTACATCGCCTGCATGGCATCGGGGGTACGCACGAAACGACGGAGCTTGTCGGCTGCCTGAGATCGCCGCGACGGCTCCAGCGAACTGGCGTACAACAGCAGGTCAAGGGGCACATCGGGCGAATGAACCCTGGCGAGGGCGCCCCGGTCGACCTCTGCTGTGACCATGTGATCGATAGCCGGCGCCACTCCGCCTCCCGCCGCAGCGGCCGACCAGGCAGCCTTCTCGTTGGCGAAGACCATGACGTGCGATTCCGGCACGCGATGCTTTTCCAGCAGCGAGCCGACATCGGAGAGCGGATCCGTGCCCGTCGGGTCGACGAACCAGCGCAGTCCAGCCAGGCCGCCACCGTTGACCCGCAGGTCAGGGTGCCCGACCAGGGTCATCCGGTACCTCATCACAGCCTCCGCGTCGACACCGGCAAGGCGCGGCCCGATGGCGATGTCGGCGAGGCGTTCACCGACGAGCGCAGCCATCTCCTCGGTGGTGGCGACGCCAAGGCTGACCTCGATCCCACCGGCACGGGCAGTGAAGGCCTGCAGGAGCGACGGCACGATCGACTGCGCCAAGGTGCTGGAGGTGACCACTCGCAGCAACTCGGCGGCACCGTTCGATTGCCGCACCGCCACTTCTGCGTCCACTGCGAGGTTGACCATTTGTGAGGCGATCGACACCACCCGTCGTCCCGCCGGTGTCAGTTCCATTCCGGTGCCACTGCGCGTGATCAGGGGATCGTCGAGATGTTGACGCAACGCGGCGAGAGCCTGGGAGACCGCCGGTTCGCTGACGCCCAGCGCAGCCGCCGCGGCGCGGACAGACCCGAGTCGCGAGACAAGGACGAACACTTTCAACTGGGCCAGCGTCATCGACGCAGAACTGTAGGCCGGTTTCCGGAGCAGGATGTGGTCGAGATAACCCTTCGGTTAGCTCACCGTTGACGCCCGCTCGCCCGGCGCTCATGATCGCAACTTCGGGGCACTTGAGGATCGGGGGATCCATGCAAATACCACCGCCGTTCGAGTACGAGCGAGCGACGAGCATCGACCACGCCATTGCACTGCTGGATCGGCTCGGGCCCGAAGCCCGGCTCGTCGCCGGAGGCCACAGTCTGCTGCCGATGATGAAGCTGCGGCTCGCTCGGCCGGAACATCTCATCGACATCAACGATCTCGACCTGTCGTACGTTCGGGTCGAGGGCGGCGAGATCCGCATCGGCGCAATGACCCGGCACCGAGAGTTGCTGGAGTCGGCAGTCGCCAACGAGCACTACGCGATCTTCGGTGACGCCGAGCGGGTGATCGCCGACCCGATCGTGCGCAACCGGGGAACCGTGGGTGGATCGTTGTGCCAGGCCGACCCGTCGGAGGATCTGTCGGCCGTGATGTCGGCGCTCGGGGCCACCATGGTGATGCGATCGAAGAACGGCGAGCGAACCGTTCCGGCACGCGAGTTCCACGTCGGGCCCTACGAGACCGCGGCCCTGCCGGGCGAGATCGTCACCGAGATCCGAGTGCCCATCCGCACCGCGACGGGCAGCGCCTACCAGAAGGTCGAGCGTCGCGCCGGTGACTGGGCGGTGGCCGCGGCGGGAGTGTTCGTCAGCCTCGACGGTGGCAACGTCGGCGACTGTGGCATCGGCCTGACCGCAGTAGGAGTCGAGCATTTCTGCGCGCCGGCCGCCGAGGCCGCCCTCCGTGGCAAGCAGCCGTCTGAAGAGAACATCGTCGCCGCGGCTCAACTCGCCGCCGACGCCAGCAACCCGTCCAGCGATCAGCGCGGCCCCGCTGATTACAAACGACATCTGGCCAAGGAACTCACCGCACGAGCGCTTCGCCGTGCAGTTGCTCGAGCACAGGGGGGCTCATGATGCAAGTGACCATCAACGTCAACGGCGAAGACGTCAGTCGCGACGTCGAACCGCGGTTGCTGCTCATCCACTTCCTTCGCGACCACCTCCGCCTCACCGGGAGCCACTGGGGATGCGACACCAGCAACTGCGGTGTGTGCGTGGTGTGGATGGATGGGCAACCGGTGAAGTCGTGCACGGTGCTGACAGCCATGGCCGACGGCAGATCCGTCCGTACGGTGGAAGATCTCGAGCAGGGCGGAAACCTTGCTCCGATCCAGCAAGGCTTCATGAACGAGCACGGCTTGCAATGCGGGTTCTGCACGCCGGCGATGTTGATGACGGGGCAAGCCCTGCTCGACCGCAACCCCGACCCGAGCAACGAAGAGATCCGCGAAGCGATCTGCGGCACGATCTGCCGGTGCACCGGCTACGAGAACATCGTGCGCGCCATCCGCTGGGCAGCCGAACACCAGGAGGTACCGGCGTGACCGTCACCGAAGTTCCGACCAGCGCCGGAGGCAACCCGATCGGGTTCGGGCGGATGCTGCGCAAAGAGGACGCACGGTTCCTGCGCGGGCAGGGCAACTACGTCGACGACATCGACATGCCGGGCATGCTCCACGGCGCGATCCTGCGCAGTCCGGTCGCCCACGCCATCATCAAGTCGATCGACACCTCGGCTGCGGAGGCACACCCGAAGGTGAAGGCGGTCATCACCGGTGCTGTTCTCGAAACGCTCGGCCTCGCCTGGGTGCCGACCCTGTCATACGACACCGCCGCAGTGCTCGCCACCGACAAGGTCCGTTTCCAGGGGCAGGAAGTCGCGTTCGTGATCGCCGAGGACAAGTACTCGGCTCGCGATGCGCTGGAGTTGATCGACGTCGAGTATGAGATCCTTCAGCCGGTCGTCGACGCCAAGAAGGCCCTCGAACCTGGCGCTCCGGTGATTCGTACCGACAAAGAAGGCAAGACCGACAACCACATCTTCGACTGGGAGGCCGGCGACGCAGCGAAATGCGACGCAGCCTTCGCCAAGGCCGATGTGATCGTCACTCAGGACATGCTCTACCCGCGCACGCATCCGTCACCGATGGAGACGTGCGGCGCGGTCGCGTTGATGGACAAGGTCACCGGCCAGCTCACGATCTGGTGCACCTCCCAGGCGCCGCATGCGCACCGCACGGTGTATGCCTTGGTAGCCGGCCTTCCGGAGCACAAGATCCGGGTGGTCACTCGCGACATCGGCGGCGGCTTCGGCAACAAGGTTGGCATCTACTCCGGATACGTGCTGGCCATCGTCGGCTCGATCGTCACGGGCAAGCCGGTGAAGTGGGTCGAGGACCGCAGTGAGCATCTGATGAGCACCGCGTTCGCTCGCGACTACCACATGCACGGCGAGATCGCCGCGACCAAGGAGGGCAAGATCCTCGGCGTTCGCGTCGACGTACTGGCCGACCACGGATGCTTCAACGGCACCGCTCAACCGACCAAGTTCCCTGCAGGGTTCTTTCACATCTTCACCGGCAGCTACGACTACGAAGCGGCGCATTGCAAGGTCACCGGCGTCTACACCAACAAGGCACCGGGCGGCGTGGCCTACGCCTGCTCGTTCCGCATCACCGAGGCCGTCTACTTGGTGGAGCGGCTCGTCGATTGCCTTGCCGCCGAGATGAAGATCGACCCCGCGGAGTTGCGGTTGAAGAACCTGCTGCGCGCCGAGCAGTTCCCCTATACGACGCCCACCGGTTGGGAGTACGACTCGGGCGACTACGCGCCCGCACTGCGCGAGGCGATGCGAATCGCCGGCTACGACGAGCTGCGCGCCGAGCAACGAGCCCGACGCGAGCGCCGCGCTGCCGGCGACACCACAGAGCCACTGATGGGGATCGGCATCTCCTTCTTCACCGAGGGCGTCGGTGCCGGGCCGCGCAAGCACATGGACATCCTCGGCCTCGGCATGGCCGACGGCGCCGAGCTCCGCGTTCACCCGACGGGCAAGGCTCAGCTCCGCCTTAGCTGCATATCGCAGGGCCAGGGGCACCAGACGACGTTCGCCCAGATCGTCGCCCAGGAGTTGGGCATCCCTCCTGAAGACATCGAAGTGCTCCAGGGCGACACCGACAACACCCCGTTCGGCCTCGGCACGTACGGGTCGCGTTCAACGCCCGTCAGTGGAGGCGCTGCAGCCATCGTGGCACGGCGCGTTCGCGACAAGGCCCGCATCATCGCCGCGGTGGCGCTCGAGTGTTCGCCCGATGACCTCGAGTGGGAGCTCGGCCGTTGGCAGGTCAAAGGTGACCCGGAGAAGGGCAAGACGATCCAGGAGATCGCCATGCTCTCGCACAGTTCGTTGGAACTGCCCGACGGAGTCGAAGGCCACCTCGACGGCACGTGCGTCTACGACCCGCCGAACCTCACGTATCCATTCGGCGCCTACATCTGCGTCACCGATGTCGATGCCGGCACCGGCGAGGTGAAGGTACGGCGGTTCATCGCCGTCGACGACTGCGGTCCGCGCATCAATCCGATGATCGTC
>DATAJN010000497.1:0-3403 GCA_036262105.1 Ilumatobacteraceae bacterium | reverse complement strand
CGTCTGAGGTTTTCCGACTTCTAGATCGGCACGGTCAGATCGACGACGGTGCCCGCACCCTTCGGTTGATCGCCCAGGCCGGCGTTGGCGAAGTCTTCGGGCGTCCCGGCGCGCATCAGGATGCTGCCGGCCAACTCCGTGGTGACCAGCGTGCGCACGATCGACAGGCCGAGACCCGTTGCCTTGTTCAGTTCGAATTGCGAGTCGAGCCCGCGACCATCGTTGATCACCCGAATGTTGAGGTGATCATCCACCGGGTTGAGCTGCACGACCACGTCACCGCCACCGCTTCCTTCCGGGAAGCCATGGTCGACCGCGTTCTGCAACAGCTCCGTGAGAACCACCGACAAGGGCGTGGCGATCGTCGACGGTAGTCGGCCGCCGTCGCCCTGCACGGTGAATCGAATCGGACGGTCGGGTGACTGCAGACCTTCCTCGGCGAGGCGCATCAACGGGCGGACGATCTCCAGGAAAGCCACGTCGTCGCCCGGCTCGCGCGACAGCGTCTCGTGCACGAGGGCGATGGTGCGGATGCGGCGAACGGACTCGGCCACGGCAGCCTTGGCTTCTGGAGACTCGAGGCGACGGCCCTGCAGCCGCAGCAGCGACGAGATGGTCTGCAGGTTGTTCTTCACTCGGTGGTGGATCTCACGGATGGTGGCGTCCTTCGAGAGCAGCAGCTTGTCGCGCTTGCGCACTTCCGTGACATCGCGCAACAGCAACACGCCACCGGTGACCTCGCCTCCGGCAAGGATCGGCATGCACCGGCTCAACAGGGTGACGCTGGGCGTCTGCTCGAACTCCTCGATCACCGGCATTCGGTCCTCGTAGGCCCGGCGAACCGGACTGTCGTTGAAGCCCAGCTCGGCGAGGCGCATGCCCACCGCATTGGCGCTGATGCCCACCCGATGCAGCGCCGACACGGCATTGGGAGACGCATAACGTACTCGTGCCTCTTCGTCGAGCACCATCACGCCGTCGCCGACACGCGGCGCGGCGCTGCTGTCGCCGACGAGGCCGTGGAACGGGAACGACCCCTCGGCGATCATCGCCGAGAATCGTTGGAAGATGCCGAGGTACGTGCGCTCCAGTTCGCCCAACTGCCTACCGGTGCGGTTCGACCACTCGCGCGACAGCACGCCGATCGGCTTGCCACCGCATCGCACCGGTATGGCCAGCATTCGTGCCGGCTCGGGCAGCGACTCGACGGCGATCTCACCTTCGCGAATCTCCCCGGTGTCGAATGCCGCAGCCAGCAGCGGCCGCTCGTTGTCTGCCGGCACCCCGACGTAGTCGGTGAGGTAGATGGTCTGGCCCGTTGCCGGGCGGACTTGGGCGACGATCAGCCATTCCGAATCGGTGGACGGCACATACAGCAGCAAGTCGGCGAAGCAGAGATCGGCGAGCAGGCCCCACTCGCTGACCAGTTGTTTGAGATGGTTGATCTCGTCGCGCGATAGCGACGTGTGTTGTCGGCAGAGTTCGCCCAACGTGGCCATGCAGTGGTTCTAGCACTCAGAGGTGGGACGGAGGGGCTGCACACTCACACTGCGTCGATCAGCCGCTGAAGCCGATCTTGCGATCACCATCGGGCGAGCCGATCTCCACGTAGGCGATCTTCGCCGCGGACACGCCGACGTCGCGGTTGCGTTTGTCGGTCAACCACAGCACGTCGACAGCACCCGAAAGTGCTGCCTCGACCTTGGTCTTCAGAGCCTCTCGGTCGAGATCCTCGGCCAGCTCGATGGTGAGCTCGCGGGGAGCTTGGGTGACGCCGATGCGTACGTCCACGTCGGTCCTTTCGAATGGAGTCGTGACCATCGTAGGGACAGAACGGTGGAGATGGAACTCGATGCAATGCCGGCGGCATGTCCTGATTCGTGGGAACCATGTCATTGACGCCAGCGGCACGGCCAGCGAAGATCAGCGGTGTGGCTCGCCGATCAGTGTTCATCGTCGCCTTCGACGGCATGCAGCCGCTCGATGCAATCGGACCGCACGAGGTGTTTGCCGGGGCCACGACTGCGCTGGCCTCCAAAGGCCGCAAGGCCGCCGGCTACGACCTCACGCTCGTCTCCCGTCACGGGAGCCCGATCACGTCAGAGAGTGGGTTGCTGATCGGCACGACGACGTTGCCGGCGGCACGCACGAAGATCGACACGCTGTTGATCCCAGGGGGCGACGGAGCGCGCACTGCCCGCCACGACCGCCACTTGATCGACTGGATACGCGACGCGGCGCACGGCAGTCGCCGGATCGCGACCGTTTGCACCGGTACGTTCATCGCTGCTGAGGCTGGCCTGCTGGATGGTCGAACCGTCACCACCCACTGGGCGCGCGCCCAGCAACTGGCCGACGAGTACCCGCGTCTCGTCGTCGATCCCGATCCGATCTACCGCCGCGACGGCAACGTGTGGACCTCGGCCGGCGTGACCGCGGGCATCGATCTCGCACTGGCGATGGTCGAGGCCGACTACGGCAGCGACATCGCCCAAACGGTGGCGCGGTGGATGGTGATGTTCCTCCATCGCCCCGGTGGTCAAACCCAGTTCGCCGCACCCGTGTGGGTCCCCCGGGCCGCCCGCTCGACGGTGCGTGTCGCCCAGGACTACATCGACGCCCATCCAGCCGCTGACCATCGACTCGATCTCCTCGCTGAGCGCGCGGCCATGAGTGGCCGCCACTTCAGCCGCGTGTTCACGGCAGAGGTCGGTGAGACGCCGTCGCGCTACGTCGAGCGGGTGCGCGTCGAGGCAGCCCGCGCCGAACTCGAGAGCACCGCCATGCCGCTCGACGTTGTCGCCAGGAACTGCGGCTTCGGCACCACGGAGTCGCTGCGACGTGCATTCCAGCGACGAGTGGGCGTTCCACCCGATGCCTACCGGCGTCGGTTCCGATCCGATTCCACCGACAGTGTGCGACGCCTCAACGCCGCATCGTAGAGAGGACTTCCATGTCAATGCACGTAGCCATCCCGCTGTTCCCGCGATTCACCGCACTCGATGCCGTCGGGCCGTACGAGGTGTTGCAGCGAATACCGTCGATCGATGTCACGTTCGTCGGCCACGAGCGCGGCGAGGTGCGCAGCGAGAACGGCATGCTCGGCATCACCATCGATGCCACCTTCGAGGAGATGGCCGCACCCGACATCGTGGTCTTCCCAGGTGGCGTCGGAACCCGGGCGCTGGTGCACGACGAGCGCGTGCTGGCATGGGTTCGCGCCGCCCACCAGTCGACCACGTTCACGACCTCGGTCTGCACTGGTTCGCTGGTTCTCGGTGGTGCCGGTCTGCTGAACGGTCTGACGGCGACAACGCATTGGGCGTGCTACGCAGAGTTGGAAGCCACAGGGGCTGTCGCCACGCCCCAGCGCGTCGTGGAGCACCTGGATCGCAGGATCATC
>DATAJN010000496.1:0-3477 GCA_036262105.1 Ilumatobacteraceae bacterium | reverse complement strand
GTCCGGGGCTACCGGTGTGCCGGCCGCGGTACAGCATGTACGTGGAGATCAGGCCACCGAACAACAAGCACTCGCTGCCGAGGAACAGCCACATCGCCAGCTTGTTGTTGCTCAGCCCGGTGCTGGTGGCCATGTGGCCGGCGTGACCACCGCCGGCATGATCGTCGGAGGAGTGGTCCACAACAGCGGGCGTGCCGGCAAGGGTCGCGTCAGACACTGGTGAGCTCCTTGGTAGGCGCGCCACCCTGCGGCGGCGGGTCGTAATCGGAGTCGGCGGCGACCGACGGCTCGAGCGACCACCCGAACATTCCCAGCAGGAGGACTGCGCCACCGACGACGGCCAGCACCCGGGTGAAGATGATGCCGTAGGCCATGATCGGAAGGGCAATCGCCACCATCATCGGCCAGTAGGAAGGCGACGGCATGTGGATGTGCTGGTCGGCGTTGGCCTCTTGCTCGGCGTGGAGCTCTTCTGCCGTCTTGACCTTCACCAGGCGTGGCCCGGCGTCGGTATCGACCTCTTCGTACTTGAGGTGGAAGTACTCGTCGAGGGCGTGAACGTGCGGGATGACGTCGAAGTTGTGCGCCTTCGGCGGGTTGCTGGTGAGCCACTCGAGGCTGCGCGCATCCCACGGATCGAGCGGGGACGCCGCACCCTTGCGCGTCGTGTGCCACACGTTGACCAGGAACAAGAAGATGCCGATCGCCAACAGGTAGGCACCAACGCTGGCGACGGTGTTCCAGAAGTGGAGGTTGAAGAACCCCTCGCCGGTGAGCTTCTCCGGGTACACGACCATACGGCGCGGCTGACCTTGGAGACCGAGGATGTGCATGGGCCCGAAGGTGAGGTTCATGCCGATGACCATCATCCAGAAGTTCCACTTGCCGAGGGTCTCGTTGAGCATCTTGCCGAACACCTTCGGCCACCAGTAGTAGAAGCCGGCGAAGATCCCGAACACCGCGCCGCCGAACAGCACGTAGTGGAAGTGAGCGACGATGTAGTACGTGTCGGTCTGTTGGGTGTCGGAAGGCGAAACCGAGTGGGTGACACCGGAAAGGCCGCCGATCGTGAACTCGACGATGAGACCGACGGCGAACATCATCGCCGTCGTGAAGTGCAGCTTGCCGCCCCACATCGTGAGGGTCCAGTTGACGATCTTCACGCCTGTCGGGATGGCGATCAACATGGTGCTGACCGAGAAGACCGCGACGCTGACCGGGCCCAGGCCACTGGCGAACATGTGGTGGGCCCACACGCCCCAGCCGATGAAGCCGATGGCTGCGCCGGAGAAGACCACGAACTTGTACCCGAACAGTGGCTTGCGACTGAACACCGGCAGCACTTCGCTGACGATGCCGAAGCTGGGCAAGATGAGGATGTACACCTCCGGGTGCCCGAATATCCAGAACAAGTGTTGCCAGAGCAACGGGTCGGCGCCGGCGTCGACGTTGAAGAACTGGGCACCGAAGTTGCGCTGGAACATCAGCAGGAACAGCGCCACGGTGATGACGGGGATGGCGAACACCAAGAGGAACTGCACGACGAGGATCATCCAGGTGAAGATCGGCATCTTCATCAAGGTCATGCCCGGCGCACGCATGTTGAGAATCGTCACGATGAGGTTGAGGGCACCGGTGAGCGAGGCGATGCCGGTGATCTGCAGGCCGAGCGACCAGAAGTCGACACCGTGGCTCGGCGAGAACAACGCGTTGGCGTTCGGCTGGTACATGAACCATCCACCGTCAGCGGCGCCACCGAGGATCCACGACGTGTTGAGGAAGATGCCACCGAACAGGAAGCACCAAAAACCGAAGGCGTTGAGACGGGGGAACGCAACGTCGCGGGCGCCGATCTGCAGGGGCACGAAGTAGTTGGCCCAACCTGCCGCCATCGGCATCACGAACAAGAACACCATGGTGGTGGCGTGCATCGTGAACATCTGGTTGTAGACGCTGGCGCTGAGCACCGTGTTGTCGGGTGCCGCCAACTGCGTGCGGATCAGCAGCGCCTCGATGCCGCCGACGAGGAAGAAGAACATGGCCGAGCACCCGTACATGAGCCCGATCTTCTTGTGGTCGACCGTGAAGAGCCACGACCGCCAACCAGTTGTCGAAACCGGCCGGCGGTAGACACCGTACGCCGACGACGGGGTGACGAGGTCGGGCACCGAGCCCCCTGCGACGGCAGGAACGGTGGAGGGTCGTTCGATGATTGCCATCCGTGTCTTCCTTACTTCCGCTCGAGCAGGTAGGCGATGATCTGGTCGATCTGATCGTCGGTGAGGTTGAGGTTGGGCATGCCGCGGTACTTCCCGCCGTTCTCGGTCTTCTGCTTTTCGCTCGAGTACATCGGCTTCTTCGCAGGCGCGTTACGGATCCAGTCGCGCAGTTCGGCCTCGTTGAAGCACTCGGGTGTGACACCTTTCAGGTACAACGCGCCGAACTTGTCGGGCGGGGCGTCGTGCAGGGTCTTGCGGCATTCATCGGTGAGCAGATCCCATGTGGCCCCGGCGAACGTGGTGCGAGTCATGAGGTTGGTGAGGTTGGGTGCGTTACCGGAAATCTCGTACAGATCTGGATAGGCGATGACCGGCGTGTCGGAGTTGGTGCCGTCAGCGTTCTCCTCCATCAGCCCGTTGACCTGATGGCATCGTGAGCATTGCGTGCGGAAGGTGTCTTCGCCTGCGAGTGCCAAGGCGTCGGTCGGTTTGGGTGCGAGCTCCAACTGGTTGGTCACCCACGTCCCGAAATCGGTGGGGGTGAGTCCGACCGCGTCCATTCGCATTCGGGCATGGCTGAGGCCGCAGAACTCGGTGCACTGACCGGCGTAGATGCCTGGCTCGTCGGCTTCCATGCGCAGTGGATGGACGCGACCAGGCACCGCGTCGCGCTTGCCGTTGAGCTTGGGGATCCAGTACGAGTGGATGACGTCGTTGCTGGTGATGCGCAACAGCACGTGAACCTTGGTCGGCAGCACGAGCTCGCCGCTGGTGACGACGGGCTGGGGGATGTTGACGCCGCCGCAGTCCTGCACCGGGTACTCGTACTCCCACCACCACTGCTGTCCGGTGACGTTGACGACACACTGCGTGTCGCCGGTCTTGGCCAGCGAGAACACGGTGCTGACGGTTCCGACGCCGACGAAGAGCAAGATGACAGCGGGAAGGATCGTCAGGCCGATCTCGAGTGCCGGGCGACCATGAGTCTGCTTGGGCATCTCCTGGCCGCGATCGCGATAGCGGATGACGACGAAGACGACGACGCCAAAGACGATGACGCCCACGATCCCGGCGACGATGAACACCGGCAACTGCAGGTTCTGGATCCTCTGGGCGTTCTCGCCGGCCGGCTGGAACGTGTCTTGCGGGGCGTTGCGGGCACATCCGCCGAGCGCCAACGCCGCAGCGACGGCGGCGAGGAAGATGCCGGACCGCTGCTTCACAAATCGCACGGTACTCACTGGCTGATCGACTCCAC
>DATAJN010000495.1:0-7667 GCA_036262105.1 Ilumatobacteraceae bacterium | reverse complement strand
CAGACGTTCCGCCAGGTCATGAGCCAGCGCATCCGCGAAGCCGAGCGCGATCGCAAGTTCGAGGAGTACGCCAACCGCGAAGGCGACATCGTCACCGGCATCATCCAGCAGACCGATCAGCGGTACACGTTGCTCGACCTCGGCCGCGTCGAGTCGCTGCTTCCACAGGCAGAACAGGTGCCGTTCGAGCGGCCGGTGCCCGGCGATCGCGTCAAGGCCTACATCGTCGAAGTCCGCAAGACGGCCAAGGGTCCGCAGATCGTCGTCAGTCGCACCCATCCGGGTCTCATCAAGCGACTCTTCGAGCTCGAGGTTCCCGAGATCGCCGACGGCATCGTCGAGATCAAGGCATGCGCTCGGGAGCCCGGGCACCGTACGAAGATCGCCGTGTGGAGCAACGATCACAACGTCGATCCTGTCGGCGCCTGCGTCGGGGCTCGGGGCGGCCGCGTGCGGATGGTCGTCAACGAACTGCGCGGCGAGAAGATCGACATCGTTCCCTACAGCGAGGATCTCGCCGACTACGTCGCCAAGGCCCTGTCGCCGGCGAAGGTCAAAGAAGTGATCATCAGCGACGATGGAACTCAGGCCGATGTGATCGTTCCCGATCATCAGCTCAGCCTGGCGATCGGCAAGGAGGGCCAGAACGCCCGCCTCGCTGCCCGCCTCACCGGTGTTCGAATCGACATCCGCGGCGAGACCCAGGTACCGGAGGTCGAGTACGCCGAGGGTGACTACGAAGAGGGCGAGTGGGTCGCCAACGCCGAGAGTGGCGAGATGGAATGGCATGCCGCCGACGGCAGCGTGATGACCCAGGATCAATGGAACGCTCAGGCCTCCGGCGACGCTCCACCCCCAGAGGCCGCGCCAGCAGAGGCCGCGCCAGCAGACGAAGCTGCGACCGACTCGGCAGTAGCCGAGCCAGTCGAGAAAGTGACACAAGGAGACGGTGACAACGCACGAGCATGATCCACACCACGCTCCCGTCCGGATGTGCATCGGATGTCGGGATCGTCGCCCCCAAGAGCAGCTGGTTCGCTGCACGCTCGGGGTCGATGGGCCGACCGTCTGCCGCACTTCGCACGGACGCGGTGCTTGGCTGTGCTCGATGGATTGCTTCGAGATTGCCGTTCGACGTCGGGCTTTCGTCCGCGCCTGGCGGTGCGATGTGCCGAGTTCCACACTCGAGGCGTTGCGGATCTCGTTAGAAGGCGTTATCACCAACGTGAGAGACTTAACGGCTGTCGGAACACACTCCGGCACGCCGATGCCAACGAAAGGCTGAACAGGTTTTGGCGAAAAACATGCGCGTGCACGAGCTCGCCAAGAAGCTCGGAATGACCAACGCCGAAATGATGGCGCTGTGCGAGACCATGGGTGTCGGCGTGAAGACTCACTCCAGCACGCTGATCGAGGCACAGGCCGATCGGCTGGAACGTCGCGCGGTTCGTGATGGACTCACCCGTGAGGAGCAACCCGAGGAACCGAAGCCGGCCAAGAAGGCGGCGGCGAAGAAAGCCGCCGCGCTCAAGGCCGTGGAGCCTGCCGATGGCGACGCACAGCCAGAGCCAGCCGTTGCCCCGGTCAAGAAAGCAGCAGCCAAGAAGGCCGCTCCCAAGGTCGTGGAGGTCGAAGCGACGCCGGAGCCGGCCCCCGTCGAGCCCGTTGTCGAGGTGGTTCCTGTCCCGGTTCCGATGCCGGCCGAGGCGCCCGCGCCTGCGGCCGCCGCCGAGGTTCGTCCTCCCGCTCCTGCCCAGGAGCCGATCGTTCACGACGACGAGCACGCCCGTCGCATCACCAGCAGCCGCCCCGCCCCGGGCGAGCATCGTCCGGCACCCGTGGCTGCTGCCGCGCCCGTAGCTCCCGTGGCAGCGCGCCCGTTGCCCGCCGAGGCCCGTACCACGGCTCGTCCCCCTGCTGCCGCGGCGTCGGCACCCGCGGCTCCGGCCAGTGGTGCTCGACCAGCCGGCCCGCCGCCGGCCCGACCGACGTCGTCGAGCGGCAGGTCGATCCCGCCGCCGCCCGGTGGCGGACGGCCGATGTCGTCCTCTGGCCGCCCAATTCCTCCGCCACCAGGTGGTCTGCGCGCGACCGCACCCAGTGGCGCACGCACCAGCAGTGGCCAGGGTGGCCCGCGTCCCGGTGGCGGTTTCAGCGCTCGTCCCGGTGGGCCCGGCGGCCAGCGTACAGGCCCCGGCGGGCCTCGTCCGGCAGGCCCGGGCGGTGCTCGTCCCGGCGGCTTCGGCGCTCAGCGTCCCGGTGGCGGTTTCGGCGGCCCACGGCCCGGCCCTGGTGGCCCGGGTGGCGGTCCCGGAGGCGCTCCTGGTGGGCCGCGTCCCGGTGGTGGTGGCCCTCGTCCCAACGGTCAGCGCCGCGCGCCCCGCAAGAAGAGTCGGGCTCGTCGCCGTCGTGACTTCGACGACATGCAGCCGTCGTACAACTCCAACTACACAGCCACCAACGCCCCGGTACCCGAGGGCACCATCATCGTCGAGCGCGGCGTGTCGGCGCAGGAGTTCGCTCCCAAGCTCAATCGCACGGCAGCCGACGTCATTCGTTTCCTCTTGCAGAACGGGGAGATGGTCACCGCCACGATGACCCTCACCGACGAGCAGATGGAGCTGTTCGCCTTGGAGGTCGGCGCCGAGGTGCTCCTCGTCGAGCCCGGCCAGCAAGAAGAGCTCGAACTGCAGGCGATGTTCGACGACAGTGACGACGACGACGAGTCGTTGCAAACGATGCGGGCGCCGGTCATCACCGTCATGGGTCACGTCGATCACGGCAAGACCACGCTGCTCGACCGCATCCGTCATGCCAACGTCGTCGCCGGCGAGGCGGGTGGGATCACCCAGCACATCGGCGCATACATGGTCGATCGCGACGGCGGCAAGGTCACGTTCATCGATACGCCGGGTCACGCCGCGTTCACGAAGATGCGCGCCCGTGGTGCGCAGGTCACCGACATCGTCGTGTTGGTCGTCGCCGCCGACGACGGTGTGATGCCGCAAACGGTCGAGGCCATCAACCACGCCAAGGCTGCCGATGTGCCGATCGTGGTCGCGGTCAACAAGATCGACAAGGACAACGCCGACCCCGGTCGCGTCCTGTCGCAACTCGCCGAATACGAGCTCGTGCCCGAGGCGTGGGGCGGCGACACCATCGTCGTGGAGATGTCGGCACAACAGAACGTAGGTGTCGACGAACTGCTCGACCAGTTGCTGACCGTGGCCGAGCTCGAAGAGCTCACCGCCAACCCCACCGGGCGTGCCAAAGGCATCGTCCTGGAGGCCAACCTCGACACAGGCCGGGGCCCGGTGGCCACGGTTCTCGTCGACAAGGGCACGCTGAAAGTCGGCGATCCGATCGTCGCCGGCGGGTCGTGGGGCCGGGTTCGGGCGATGATCGACGACAAGGGCAACCAGGTCAAAGAGGCCGGCCCGTCGATGCCCGTGCAGGTGCTCGGCTTGCAGAGCGTTCCCAACGCCGGCGACGAGTTCCGCGCCGCCGACAACGAGAAGACTGCCAAGACCGTCGGTGAGGCTCGCGAACAGCGTCAGCGGCTCAAGGCGCAGCGTGGCGACGCTCGTGTGCAGAAGGGCGTCAAGCTCGAAGACATCTTCAGCCAGATCCAAGCCGGCGAAGTCGCCACCTTGAACATCGTGCTGAAGGCCGACGTACAGGGCTCACTCGAGGCCGTCACCGAGGCACTTCGTCGCCTCGAACGTGATGAGGTGAAGTTGGCGTTCGTGCACCGCGCAGTCGGCGGCATCACGGAGAACGACATCAGCCTGGCCTCGACGACCAACGCAACCTTGATCGGGTTCAACGTGCGCCCGGATCGCAAGGCCCGCGATCTGGCCGAGGCCGAGCACGTCGAAGTGCGCACCTACGAGATCATCTACAAGCTGCTCGAAGACATCGAGCGGGCGATGGTGGGCATGCTGGCGCCCGAGTTCGAAGAGGTCGTCACCGGCGAGGCCGAGGTCCGCGAGATCTTCCGGGTGCCCCGCGTCGGTGCGATCGCCGGTTGCCTCGTGCGCAGCGGCCAGATCACGCGCGGCTCGAAGGTTCGCTTCCTCCGCGACGGCACGGTCATCTGGAAGGGCGCCATTCAGTCGCTCAAGCGTTTCAAGGATGATGCCCGCGAGGTCCGCGAAGGCTTCGAGTGCGGTGTCGGCTTGAGCGACTTCCAAGATCTCAAGCCCGGTGATCTGATCGAGACGTTCGAAGAGCGCGAGATCGCTCGCGTCTAACCCTGTGGAGTGTTTCCGGGCACTCAGGTGCGCGCCAAACACTCCACACGGGGTTGATCCAGGCTGGATGGGCGGCAGGGCTTCCCGGGTAGCCTCGAACCATGGCCGATCTCGAGTTCTTCTTCGATCCGGTTTGCCCATGGGCCTGGATCACATCCCGCTGGGTCGTCGAGGTCCAGCAACTGCGCGACTACGACGTCACCTGGCGGTTCATCTGCCTGGCGATGATCAACGAGCACAAGACCGACGATTGGTACACGCCCGAGTACCGCGCCGGACATGTGGCCGGCCTGCACTGCCTTCGTGTCGCCGACCAAGTGCGTCTCGAGCACGGCAACGCGGAGGTGGCGGCTGTCTACACGGCGATGGGCGAGGCGATCCATCTCGGTGGTCGCCGCCCGGAGATCATCGCCGACCCGGTGGCGATCTTCGAGGAGTTGTTGAAGTCGTGCGATCTCTCACCTGAGTTGGCGACTGCCGCACTCGACGATTCGCACGATGCCTACATCCGAGCCGAAACCGACCTGGCCTTCGAGCGTGCCGGAAAAGGTCTGGGCACACCGATCATCACCTTCCGTCCAGGGCTGCCGAGCGAGGCAAGCTTCTTCGGCCCGGTCATCGCCTCGATCCCTCGCGGCGACGCCGCTCTGCAGTTGTGGGATGCCATCGAGATCGTCGCCTCGACCAGTTGCATGGCCGAGCTCAAGCGCTCGAATCGTGGGAAGCCGGTCTTCGACTGAGCATCGCCTGGATAGGGTGAGCAACATGTTCGTGCTGGCCTTGGAGGTCGATCTGCACATCGGCCACGCCCAGTCGTTGAAGGACAAGCGAGGGGTTGTGCGTTCGATCGTCGAAGGGGCCCGGAATCGATTCCACGTCGCCGCAGCCGAGGTCGGCGATCAGAACCTGTGGCAGCGGTCTCAGCTCGGCTTTGCGGCCGTCAGCAGTACCCAACAACACACCACTGAAGTGATCGACGAGGTCAGCCGGTTCGTCTGGTCGTTCCCCGAGATCTCGGTGCTCGACGAGTGCAGGACGTGGTTGTCATGACGAGTGCTCCACGGAGGAACCGATGACCAAGCCAAGACGTGCCGCAGCGCCATCACAACACCGTTACCCGCGTACGGCACGGCTCAATCAGTCGTTGCGCGAGGTGATCGCCGAGGCGTTGACGCGCATCGACGATGAGCGCCTCGACATGGTCACGATCACCTCGATCGATGTCGACCCGGAGATGAACCGGGCGATCGTCTACTTCGACTCGCTGCTCGGAGAGGCCGGCCAGCGCGTGCGCCTGCAATCGTCGGTCGGACGCGAAGTGCGATCAAAGAAGACGCCGATCCTGTCGTTCAAACCCGACGAGACCATTCGGGCCGCCGAACGTATCGAGCGAATTCTTCACGACAAGGCAACGATGCCCGCCCGGCCGGTGAGCACAGAGCTGGAAACTGCAGACATCGACGATGCCGCGACGGACGGTAATGGCGCGACGTAAGGCGCCTACCACACACGGGTTGGCCGTGGTCGACAAACCGGCAGGAGTCACCAGCCACGACGTGGTCGGCATGCTTCGCAAGCGATTCGACGAGCGACAGGTCGGGCACGCGGGCACACTCGATCCTGACGCGACAGGCGTGTTGCTGGTAGGCGTCGGCAAGGCAACGCGACTGCTTCGCTTCCTCACCGCGTTGGGCAAGACGTACACGGGCGAGGTCGTGCTCGGCACCTCGACCTCGACGCTCGATGCAGCGGGCGAAGTCACCGGCACGTTCGACATGTCGGCAGTGACGGTCGACATGGCTCGGCGCGTAGCGGCCCAACATCTCACCGGGCCGATCCTGCAGATCCCACCGATGGTCAGCGCGTTGAGGATCGATGGCAAACGCCTGCACGAGCTGGCGCGTGCTGGCATCGAAGTCGAACGTGAGGCGCGGCCGGTGACGGTGTACTCGTTCGACGTGGCCGGCACTGCGGATCCGTCGGTGCTGCAGATCGAAGTCCGCTGCTCGGCTGGAACGTACATCCGCTCGCTCGCCGACGACCTGGGCCGCTTGCTGGGCGGTGGCGCACATCTGGGCAACCTCCGCCGCACCGCTGTCGGCAGCTTCACTGTCGACGAGTCGCTGCCCCCTGCCGAGTGCGTGTTGATCTCACCGCTCGATGCCTTGCGCGACTACCCGCGCGTCGACGTCGATGATCCAACGGCCGACATGGTGCGACATGGCAGGGTGCTCGATCGGTTCGAAGGCGACGGACCATGGGCGGTGGTCGATTCGACGGGAGCGCTTCTCGCGGTCTACGAATCGTTCGGTGATGCGTCGAAGCCGGCCGTCGTGATCGGCTGAGCGACTTCATCGACCCTTGCTCGCGGGGATAGCGTCCTGACTCGTGCAGATCGTCACCAACCTCGACTCGCCTCCGTGGAAGGGCGAGCGAACGGTGTTGACGATCGGCGCCTACGACGGCGTGCACAGAGGCCATCTGGCGATCATCGAGGCGGTGCGCCGCTTGGCCTCGGCTTCCGGCGCCCGTTCTGCCGTGATGACCTTCGACCGCCATCCAGCGTCGGTGGTGCGTCCGGAGAGTGCTCCGAAGCTGCTGACCGATCTCGACCAGAAGTTGGAGCTGCTGGCCGCGACGGGCCTCGACGCGACGATCATCATTCACTTCGACGAAGCACAGTCGCGAGAGGACCCCGCGCACTTCGTGCGGCGCGTGTTGATCGATGATCTCGACACCTCGATCGTCGTCGTCGGTGAGGACTTCCACTTCGGTCGTGGACGCGAGGGAAATGTCGACCTCCTGCGTCGGCTCGGCGTGGAGGGCAACTTCGAGGTGCAGCCGTTGGAGTTGGTGCCACGAGCCGATGGCGTCGACGAGCCGATCAGCTCGACGGCGATTCGCCGAGCCCTTGCCGGCGGCCAGGTCGAGCTGGCCACCGAGTTGCTCGGTAGGCCGTTCGAGGCTCGCGGTGTGGTCGTGATCGGCGATCAGCGCGGCAGGCTGCTCGGCTTCCCGACCGCCAACATCGAAGTGCCCAACGCCGTCTGTGTGCCCGCCGACGGCGTCTACGCCGGCTACTACGAGCGACCGAACGGCGACGTGCATCAGTGCGCGCTCAACCTCGGACGGCGCCCGACGTTCTACGAGCACGCCGATCATTCGTTGCTCGAGGCCCACCTGCTCGACTTCGAGGGCGACCTCTACGGCGAGCGGGCGGAGGTGCGCTTCACCCACTTCCTGCGCAGCGAGCGCAAGTTCAACGGTGTCGATGCCTTGATCACGCAGTTGAAGCACGACATCGAGCATGCCCGGATCGTGCTCGACGCCCAGCCGAGCTGAGCGCTTACGTCGAGGGCCAGATCACCTTGCCGCTCGAGTCGTAGAGACCTTTCGCCAGAGTCGTGTCGACCA
>DATAJN010000494.1:0-5561 GCA_036262105.1 Ilumatobacteraceae bacterium | reverse complement strand
GATGGTTCATGATCGTGGCGATCATCTTCGGCGGTCGCGCACAGCGACTGGGCGACCCGGTCTCCGATCATCCACAGGGCGTCACCACGTCGACGAACGCACGGTCGGATCTGTCTACGAAATAGGGGCCGGTCTCGCTGCTCAATCACCCGGCGCGCAGACAACCAGCGATCGGGGTCGGATCTCGAACTCCAACTTCTTTGACCGACCCTTCACTCCACCGTCGAGTTCGAAGCGACGCTTGCGGTCGAAGGTCACCGTGATCGACGTACCCTCGCCGATCTCTGAATGGCTCGACCACCGCTGTTTGCGCAGCACCGCCGTGACCATGAGGCTGGCCCACTCGCGCATCCCCACCGCGGTCACCGCTGCCACGTGTAGTCGACCGTCGGTCGACGTCGCGTCGGGGGAATGCCGGCTCAGATCAGTGGCCATGGCGCTCGACCAGACGGGCGCGTACCCTGGTCGCCGTGACCGATTCGAATCCTCGTGGCGTAACGATGGCCGAGTTGCAGCTGTCGACACGCAATCACGGGATACTGCTCGAAGCGTTGCGCTATGCGATCACGCCGGTAGGTCTCCACTACCTCTTGACTCACTTCGACATCCCGCTCGTCGACCCGTCGACCTGGCGAATGCGGGTGGACGGAAGCGTCGCACAGACCGCG
Organism: Ilumatobacteraceae bacterium; assembly: GCA_036262105.1. Taxonomy (GTDB): domain Bacteria; phylum Actinomycetota; class Acidimicrobiia; order Acidimicrobiales; family Ilumatobacteraceae; genus JAENVT01. The sequence goes on along the minus strand of DATAJN010000494.1, from coordinate 4,893 downwards.
TCCTTCTCGCTCGACGATCTGCGAGCCATGCCGGCAACAACCAGGGTGCTGACCATGGAATGCGCCGGCAACGGCCGAGCGTTCCTCGATCCACGCCCGGCCAGCCAGCCATGGCTGCTGGAAGCGGTGGGAACCGGTCAGTGGACCGGTGTCGAACTGCACCACGTTCTCGCCCTGGTGGGCTCGAGCGAGTCGTCGGTCGAGGTCGTGCTCACGGGTGCAGATCGCGGTGTCGATGGCGGGATCGAGCAGGCCTATCAACGAAGTCTGACGTTGGAAGAGGTCGCCTCGACCGGAGTGCTGCTGGCCTACGACCTGAACGGAGCTCCGCTCCCGCCACAGCATGGCTTCCCGTTGCGAGCAGTGATACCTGGCTGGTACGGGATGTCGAACGTCAAATGGCTGGCGTCCATCACTGCCGTCGAGGAGAGATTCACCGGCTACCAACAAGCGGTGTCCTACCGATTGCGCCAGCACGAGCACGATGTGGGTGAGCCGATCACGCGCATCCTGCCCCGCTCACTGATGATGCCGCCCGGGATACCCGAGTTCTCGAGTCGCTCCCGCGTGGTCGCTGCGGGCGAATGTCTGATCGCGGGGCGAGCGTGGTCGGGGTTCGCTTCGATCACGTCGGTCGAAGTGAGCACCGACGGCGGGCTGACGTGGGCTCAGGCCGAACTCGACGGTCCACCGGTCGACAAGGCGTCATGGATCGGCTGGCGTTTCATATGGCAGGCGACGACGGGTGATCACGAGTTGTGCTGCCGGGCCACCGATGGGAGCGGCAACACGCAGCCAGACCGGCCGCAGTGGAACCGCGGCGGTTACACGAACAACGCCATTCAACGCGTAGCCGTCCTCGTTACTGGTTCGTGACTGCCGAGGCGAGCAGGGCGCGACCGGGCCGCTCATTTGGACAACCGGTGCTACACCCAGGGGCCCAATTGCTCTGTGCCAAAGGTCGAAGGAGAGCGCACCATTGTCGTAGACCCGGCGCTGCAACGTGCTGGCGCCCCGATGTGAACGGAGGACCGATGAGACTCTCGAGACGTGACTCGCTAGCGACAGGCATGGTTGTCGCGGCGCTCGTTGTGTACGTCCTGTGGGCAGCGGGGCATCCGCTGCCGAGCATGAGCGGCACCCGGGCAACAGGCATGGTGGTCCTCGTATTGGGCTTCCTCGCTTCCGCGACGGCTGTGGTGCCGTCGTTTGTTCAACTGCTGCACGGCAACAGGGCGTACCTCGCGACCACCTCGTTGATCGGCGCGGTCGCTTTCATCGCCGGCGTGCAGATGCTCTACACCGCGAGCGAAACCGGGCTTGCGGTCGTGATGGCCGCAATGGTCCTGCTCTGGCTGATCGCCACCACCCATCACAGCTTGCTCGCAAGGGGCGAAGGGCATCCCGATGTCGAACCAGCGCAGCGGACCCCGGATCGTCAAGAAGTCGCCAACGTCCACTGACAAGCCATTCGAGACCAGGGCACGGCGTATCCGAGACACAGCAGACCCCTGTGCGGACTGCCAGAGGTACGTGTTCGCTGGGACTCGTCACTGCGTGAGTTCGACCTCGACGAGGTTGTCGCAGAACGTGGGGCCGTTGGCGAGGTCACCGAGGGAGTCGCTGGTGAGTGAGTTCGCACCTCCCGACGTCGGATCGGCTCCCCATCGACCGAATGGGATGGCAATCGTGCCCGCGGGAACGTTGTCGGTGACGGAGGCAGTCAGCCGAATCCGGCCGAGGTCGTTGTACACCGAGATCTGCGCCCCTTCACCGATTGCCCGAGCAGCGGCGTCGTCCGGGTGCATCTCGGCAATCGCAAGCGGCTCTGCGTTGAGCATCACGGGCAGGTTCCCGTAGGAGCTGTTGATCGAGTAGTGGCGTTTGAGGGTCAGTAGCCGCAGCGGGTATCGGCTGGTGGCGTTCGGCGTCCGGGCGGGTGGGCGGTACTCCGCGACCGGGTGCAGCCCGGCCGCTGCAAGTGCATCGTTGGAGAACGCGAAGATGGAATGAGACGCGACGGCGGTACCCACCGGCGGGCCCACCCGCGCGAATCCGTCCTTGCGGAGCACGTCGGAGGTGACACCGGCGGCGGCCGCCGGTGAGCCGGCCAGTGCAAGCTCCATGAGCTCGTGATCATTGAGTTGGAACACCTGGTCGGCGAAGCCCAGCCGGGCTGCCAGGAGTCGGGCTACCTCGGCATTCGATTTCGACTCGCCCAGCGGGTCGATGGCCGCCTCGTTCCAGGAGAGGTGGGAGAAGCCCCACGAACCGACGAGATCGGGGTGCTCCAGCATGGTCGTCGCGGGAAGCACGATGTCGGCGTATCGGGCGGTGTCGGTCACGAACTGGTCGTGGACGACGGTGAACAGATCTTCTCGTTGGAGGCCTTCCAGTACCTTCTGCTGGTCAGCGGCAATGACCGCCGGGTTGCTGTTCCAGACGTACAGCGCTCGGATCGCGGGATCCATCGTTGGATCGGTGAGGACTCGGCCGAGTTGGATCATGTTCACTTCCCGCGTACCGGCCGGGCAGAGGTCGGGGCGTGTGAGAGCGGAGAGGTTCGTTTGTCCGATCGAGACCGCCCCAGCGATGCCACCGGACGCCCACCGCCACTGACCGGTCAGAGCAGGCAGGCATTGGATGGCCCGCAAAGCAGAACCCGATCCGGTCGATCGCTGCATGCCGACCCCGAGCCGGATCGCCGCGGGCCTCGCGCTCGCATACCGACGAGCGAATTCGACGATATCTCCCGCAGGAACACCCGTCTCGTCCGCGGCGCGTTCGGGCGTCCACGGTTCGACCGCGGTCGTGTAGGCGTCGACATCGGTGGTATGAGCCGCGAGGTATGCACGATCTTCGAGCCCCTCACTGAAGATCACGTTTGCCACTGCCAGAGCAAGCGCACCGTCGGTACCGGGGTTCGGGCGGAGATGGAGATCGGCATAACGCGTGGTCCGGCTCCGGTAGGGATCCACCACCACCAGTTCGGCACCGTTCTCCTTGCGGGCGCGTCTAATCAGTTCCCACGTGTGGATCGAGGTCGAGACCGGGTCCATCCCCCAGACCACCACCATCTTCGCACCAGGCAAGTTCTCCGGGTCCGACCACGGCCAACCCGTGATACCCGACAACGCAAACCACTGCGGTCCACAGATCGATCGCTCCAGCTTGGTCGCACCCAGCCGGTTGAACAGCGCCTGCGTGGTCCCAAAGGCGTCGAGCAGCCCCATCGATCCGAGGTACGAGTAGCCAAGGATCGACGTCGGACCCACCTCTGCCGAAACCTCTCGCCATCGCGTCGCGATCTCGTCGAGCGCCTCGTCCCAACTGACGGCTGTGAACTCGCCGTCCCCCTTCGCCCCGGTTCGCCGAAGTGGTGTGAGCACTCGATCAGGGCTGTAGACCCGCTCGAGATATCGGTCGACTTTCACGCAGAGATGCCGGCCGGTGATCGGATGCGAGCGGTCCGCCGTGATCCCGACGGCTCGACCGTCGGCGTCAACCGTGACCAAGGCACTGCATGCATCCGGACAGTCGTGAGTGCACGTGATTCGTACCCGGCGCTGGGTCATGTCGCTACCTCCGAGGGTGCACCAAACTCATACTTCCAGCCCCGCAATCACGCGTCCAGCAAGCGTGATCGGCACAGAGGACAACCTCGGGAATTGATACCCCTACCGGTATAGTTTGGAGCGATCCGGAAAGCCAGGAGGAAATCGTCGTGGAGCTACCCGAGGACACCGTTGCCGATTTGACAAAGCGCCTGCGGCGTGCAGAGGGCCAGGTGCGCGGCGTGCAGCAGATGCTCGCCGAGGGCCGCGACTGTCGCGAAGTCCTCACCCAACTCTCAGCTGTGACCAAGGCGCTCGAGCAGGCCGGGTTCCTCCTTGTCGCCGCCGGCCTCACCTGGTGCGTCTCAGACCCCGAACGCGCCTCGGCCGAGGGTTACGCGCTGAGCGACGTGCAGAAGATGTTCATGAAACTCGCCTGATTGCCCTGTCGGTCACGACAGCAATCGAGCCGTCATCTCAGCGCGATCCCGGAGCGGACGGCGGTATAGACGGCAACGACGACGAGGAGTCGGACGAACCAACGCTGTAGTGAGCGGGGGTCGTGTTTGCTGGCGAGGCGGCTGCCGACGATGACACCGAGGAGGCTGGCGATGGTGAAGGGGATGACGGTGCCCCATTCGATGGAGCCGGCTTGGAGGCGTGTGGTGAGCGCGACGGCGGAGTTGATGGTGATGACCAGGAGTGAGGTGCCGATGGCTTCGGGCATCGTGAATCCGAGTGCGAGGACGAGTGCGGGGACGATGACGAAGCCGCCACCGACACCGAAGAACCCGGTGAGCAGCCCGACGATGGTGCCGGCGACGATGACTTTGAAGATGGTCATCGGTTCGATGCGGATGGAGGATGTGAGAGGGGGCGCGGCTGCTGCGCCGAGGGACCGGGGTGCAGTGGTCGTTGGAGTGCTGCGGACTCGTCGCCACATGCCGTAGGCGGCGACCATCATCAGCCCGGAGAAGGCGAGGAGCAGCACGTTGGGGTCGGCGGCCTTGTTCCAGTGGGAGCCGAGCAGCGATCCGCCGATGCCGGCGAGCCCGAAGATGGTGCCGGCCATGAATCGCACTCTGCGGGCGCGCCAGTGGGGCACGATGCCGATCATCGCGGTGAGGGCGACGAGCACGAGTGACGTGGTGGTGGCGTGCTTGGGCGTCTGTCCGGCGGCGTAGACGAGGGCAGGGACGGCGAGGATCGAGCCCCCTCCGCCGAGGGCGCCGAGCGATATGCCGATGAGGAATCCAAGTGGCGAGGAGAGCAGGGCACGCACGTATGGCTCAGATCACGATTCCGGGCTTGCTGCCTGGTGAGCTTCCCAGGCCACATA